>JBEITC010000280.1:0-5402 GCA_040375075.1 Planctomycetota bacterium
CGCGATCGCCGTGCGCAGCGTCGTGTCGTCGGCGCCGCCGCGCAGCAGCCGCCGCAGGTCGGCGCCGGTCGCCGCGTACAGGCAGGTGAACCACGTGCCGTCGGCGGTGAGCCGCGCGCGGTCGCACGTGCCGCAGAACGGCTGCGTCACCGACGCGATGACGCCGAACGTCGTGCCGTCGCCGAGTTCGAAGCGCTCGGCCGGGGCGCTGTCGGCGCGCGGGATGGCGCGGATCGGCCCGAACGCGCGCTGCAGCCGTTCGAGCATCTGCGCGCGCGTGACCACGCGATCGAGCCGCCAGCGCGTCGCGCCGCCGACGTCCATGTACTCGATGAAGCGGATCTCGGCGCCGACGCCGCGCGCGAAGTCGACGAGCGCGGGCAGTTCGCCGTCGTTGACGCCGGCGATGACGACGGTGTCGAGCTTGAGGCCGGCGAAGCCGGCGTCGCGCGCGGCCTGCACGCCGTCGAGCACGCGCGGCAGGTCGTCGCGCCGCGACAACAGGCGGAAGGTCTCGCGGTCGAGCGTGTCGAGGCTGACCGTCACGCGCTTCATGCCGGCGTCCTTCAGCGCCTGCGCGTGCTCGCGCAGCAGCACGCCGTTGGTGGTGATCGCGAGGTCGCGCAGCGCGGGCCGCGCCGCCAGCTCGCGGATCAGCGTCGGCAGGCCTTGGCGCAGCAGCGGCTCGCCGCCGGTCACGCGCGCCTCGTCGACGCCGAGCGACGTGAACACGTCGACCAGCCGCAGGATCTCCTCGAACGTCAGCACGTCCGACTTCGGCAACCAGACGTACTCCTCCTCCGGCATGCAGTACTGGCAGCGCAGGTTGCAGCGGTCGGTCACCGACAGGCGCAGGTTGCGCAGCGGGCGGCCGAAGCGATCGGGGAGCGCGGTCATCGCGGGGGGCGGAGCACGATAGCGCGCGCCGGCGGCGAGGGGAGCGCGCCGTGCCAGCGGTCGCGCATGCGGCCCGGCGGACGCGCGCGGAAACCGCCGCGCCGTTGCCAAGCCGCCGCCGCGCGGCGACCATCCGCGCGTGAGCCTCAAGATCATCGGCGGCGAGTACGGCGGTCGCGTGCTGAAGGCCGTGCGCGGGCTCGGCACCCGGCCGCTGCTCGGCCAGGTGCGCGGGTCGTTGTTCAACATCCTGCAGGACCGCGTCGAGGGCGCCTACGTCTGGGACCTGTTCGCCGGCACCGGCGCTTCGGGCGTGGAAGCGCTCTCGCGCGGCGCCGGTCGCGTGCTCTTCGTCGAGAAGAACAACAAGGCGCTCGACGTGCTGCGCGGCAACCTGCAGATGCTCGGCCCGGACGCCGTCGGGCGCGCGTGCACGCAGCGCGCCGACGCGTGGGACCCGCCGCCGATGACGCCGGCGGTGTTCGGCGCCGGGCACCGCGACGACGAGGCGCCCGCCGACGCCGAGGTCGCGCCCGACCTCGTGTTCCTCGACCCGCCGTACGCGTTGGTGGCCGAGGATCCGGTCAAGTGCCTCGCCAAGGCCCGCAACCTGCTCGATCGCACGGCGCCGCACGGCTGCGTGCTGTTCCACTTCGAGGCCGGCGTGCTCGACGACGACGACTTCGGCGACGACCTCGACGTCGACCTGCGCGAGTGGGGTTCGACGGCGATCGCGCTGATGTGGCGCGCTGGCGAGGCGCCGGAGCGCCTGCGGCGTCGCAAGGAGAAGGAGCGCGAACGGGAGCGCGAGCGCGGCGACGACTGATCGCCGCGCGCCCGCGCGCCGGGCCGATCAGAACGTCAGGCCGAGCTGGGCGACCGCGCCCATGCTGTTCTCGTCGATGTACGTGCCGGCGATGTCGAGGTGTAGCACGTCGAACGGCGACAGGCCGATGCCGGCGCTGATCGCGTCGTCGAGCGAGTCCTCGAGGTCGGTCTGGTAGCCGACGCGCAGCTGCAGCCAGCGCCACAGGTCGAACTCGGCGCCGACGCGGGCGAGGCGCACGTCGTCGTCGCCGAGGCCGTCCACCGTCGCGAAGCGGTCGGCGACGATCACGTCGAGGTCGCCGGCGAGCGTCAGCAGGCCGTAGTGCCACGCCGCGCCGACGGCGGCCGTCGGATTGACGTCGTAGACGAACGCCTGGCCGAGCGTGTCGACCGTCGAGTACGTCTGGTCGATCAGGTTGCGGCCGATCGCGCCGAACGACAGCCCGCCCTCGATCTCCCACGCGACGCCGAGGTCGACGTTGAAGGCACTGTCGTCGTTGCGGTACTGGTCGTCGTCGAACGCGCCGTCGTCGAAGTTCTCGACGTTGACGCCGTAGTTGACGGTGTCGACCTGCTGCAGCTTGGGCGTGACGCCGATCGAGAGGCGCGAGCCGTCGTCGCCGAACGAGGTCGCCAGCGAGGCGCCGACCTCGGTGATGGCGACGCCGACGATGCGCGCTTCGCTGAGGAAGGTCGGCTGCGCGCCGACCGAGCCCGGGTTGTTCAGCGCGTTGACGTCGGCCGGATCGACGTCGACGAAGGCCTGCAGGTCGGCGTACGTCTTGGCGTGCAGCGCGAAGCCGAAGCTGCGCGACGGCACGGCGAGCATCAGGCCGAGCCCGGCGGTGCCGGTGACCTGGCGGTTGTCGAGCGCCGAGAGCTGGTTGGCGAGATCGGTCAGCTCCGGTTGCGTGTACGTGCCGGCGGCGTCGACGCGGTCGACGGCGTCGACGAAGTCGTTGATGTCGTCGATCAGCCCGTCCTTGTCGTAGGTCGTGATGCCGATCGTCGGCAGGATCAGGCCGAAGTCGTCGTCCGCGCGGTGGCGCGTCAGCAGCGCCGGGTTGGCCCAGCCGGCGGCGAGGTAGTTGGACGACGCCGTGCCGACGCCGCCCATGCCGGCGTTGCGGGCTTCGTAGTACTGGGCCGTCGCCGCGCCGGCGAGCAGCAGGGACGCGACGGGGAACGAGAACGAGGAGGTGCGCATGGTTCTGGTTGTTGGCGGTGGTCGGCCGTCATCGGTCGCCGCCGCCCTCCGGCTGGATCCTGACCTTCCCGATCCGCCCATGCCAGCGCGGCGTCGCCATCGCCGTCGGCGAATGCGCGCGATCCGGAATGGCCGTATCAAGCCGCGACGCCCGCCGCGCCGATACCCCGATGCGCCACGGGCAACCGTGCGCAAACCCGGAACGGGCACGTGTCCGGGGCCGAAGCACCGTCCGTCGATCGCTTCGTCGCTGCGCTGCAACCGCATGGCCGGAACCGGCCGGGCGGGGCCGGCGCCGGCGCGAGCGGTCCGGAACGGCGGCGGGGCCCCGGATGCGTCGCCGGACCGGACGTCCGCTCCGAGCCACCAGAACCAATCGAGACAGCCATGAAGATCGCCATGTTCGTGTCCTTCCTGCTCGGCGTCGCCGCGCTGCCGGCGCAGGACCGTGAGTTCGGCAATCGCGTCGCCACCACGCTCACGCAGATCCGCCAGGACCCCGAGGCGTACAAGAACGTGAAGCTCAGCTTCACGGTCCAGTTCGCGTCGCTCGGCAAGCTCTCCAACCCGTTCTTCACGAAGTTCACGCCGACGGAGTTCGCCAACTTCTACGCGTGGGCCGACGAGCAGCCGATCTGGCAGGAGAAGGCCTACAACGACGTGTTCGGCATGCTCTTCCTGAGCAAGTCGAGCCCGAAGCTCGAGACGCTCTACGGCCTCGAGCTGTACCAGCGCGTCAACGTCACGGGCGTCGTGCGCAACACGTTCCAGAACACGCCGTGGATCGAGGTCACCGACTTCACCGTCGTGTCGGGCCAGCTCGACACGCCGACGCTGACGCACCTCTTCCGCGGCGAGAAGTTCATGGAGCAGCGCCAGTGGCAGCGCGCCGTCGCCGAGCTGACGCTCGCGAACGTCGACGAGCTGCCGACGGCCGCCGCGCGCCTGACGCACAAGAACCTCGGCGTCTGCAACCTCAAGATCGGCGAGACCGACACCGCGATCGCGCACCTCGAGGCGGCGAGCGAGCTCGGCAAGGACGCCGAGGTCAACACGCTGCTGCACACGGCGACGACGCAGCCGACGCTGGCGCTCGACCGCGCCGTCGACACCACGTCGATCAAGGACAGCGAGCGCCCGATCTGGGAAGCGTTCGGCAACGACGCCCGCAAGACGCCGGCGCGCCCGGCCCGCTGAGCCGGGCCGACGACTGCATCCAGCGTGCGAACCGCCGCGGCGAGGCCGCGGCGCGCCGTTCGCGCCGCCTGCGCGGCTGAAAATCCCGGGCCAGGGGGGCATTGTGTAGGGCCCTCCCGCCCATGAACTCCGCGCTCGCCATCCCGCCGTCGTCCGCAGGCAACTGCCGCGGGCCGTTCCGGCTGTGCCTCGCGCTGCTCGTCACGGCGGCGATCACCGTGCTCAAGGGCGCGCTGACCACGAGCACCGGCTCGGGCATGGCGTACCCCGACTGGCCGCTGTCCGACGGCCAGGTGATGCCGGAGTCGAGCTACACGACGCTGCCCGGCTTCTTCGAGCACTTCCACCGCGTCGCCGCCTCGGCGACCGGCCTGCTGGCGCTGGCGTTGGCGCTGTGGCTGCACTTCGGGCGCCTGGGCTCGCCGCGCGCGCGCGCGACCGCGGGGCTCGGCGGCTGCCTCGTGCTGACGCAGGGCGTCGTCGGCGGCCTCGGCGTGCTGAAGAACCTGCCCGCGGTCACGTCGGTGACGCACGGCACGCTCGCGCAGCTGACGTTCGCGACGTTCGGCTGGCTCGCCTACCAACTGTCGGATCGCCACCGCGCCACCGCGCCGGTGACCAGCGTGCCGCCCGGCAGCGGCCGCGGGCTCGCGCTGTTCGCGCTGGGGATGCTCGTCGCGCAGACGGTCGTCGGCGCGGTCGCGCGCCACACCAACAGCCCGCAGGCGCTGTGGACGCACGTCGGCAACGCGCTGGTCGTGTTCCTCGTCGCGACGATCGCGACGGCGTTCGCGGTCGGTCGGCTCGGCGAGGCGCCGGGCATCAAGGGCCTCGCCCGCGCCATCATCGGCCTGATGATCGCGCAGATCGCGCTCGGCTTCGTCGCGCTCGCCGTGCGCAACCCTGACGGCAAGCGGCCCGAGAACGTCGAGCAGCTCGGCGCCGCGACGGCGATCTCGGTGCACGTGCTGGTCGGCGCGCTGCTGACCGTGCTGACGGCGACGCTCGCCGCGCACGTCTTCCGCGCCACGCGCCGTCCAGATGGCGAGCAGGCCGGTGGCGCGCAGGCCGCCGGCGCGCAGGCCGTCGCATGACCGCCGTCGCCATGCCCGCCGGCGGCAAGCTGCGCGCGTACTGGGAACTCGGCAAGCCGCGCCTGTCCGCGCTCGCCGTGTTCGCCGTGGTCGCCGGCGCCTACATGGGCTGGCCGGCGAAGGGCAGCCATCCGCCGCTCGACCTGCTGCTGGCGGTCACCGTCGGCACGTTCCTCGCC
>JBEITC010000081.1:0-10990 GCA_040375075.1 Planctomycetota bacterium
CGTCGAGTTCGTCGAGCACCGGTGCGCCAGTGACCGATGGTCGCGCATCGGCGTCGGCAGCGAGGCGCGCGCGCAGCACGGCGACCGGAGCGTCGAGCCAGAGCACGAACGCGCGCGCGCGCAGCAGCTCGCGCACGACCTCGGTCTCGACCGCGCCGCCGCCGAGCGCCACGACGCGGCCCGGCTGCAGCAGCGCGTCGACGCAGCGCGCTTCCTCGGCGCGGAACGCCGGCCAGCCGTGCGCCTGCACGAACGGCGCGATCGGCCCGTGCGCCGCGGTGAACGCGACGTCGCTGTCGAACTCCTCGCAGCCCGTGCGCGCCGCGAACGCGCGCGCGAACGTCGACTTGCCGGCGCCGCGCATGCCGACGACGGCGACGCAGCGCCGCGCGGCTTGGACGCGGTCCAGATCGCCCCAGAAGTCGGGGTAGCTCTTGCCGACGCACGCGGGCTCCGCGATGGCGACGCCGGGCACGAACAGGCCGAGCAGCGCGCCGGCCATGGCGATGCGGTGGTCGTGCTCGGGGTCGACGACCACGCCGTGCAGCGGCCGGCCGCCGCGCACGACGAGGCCGTCGGGCCGTTCGTCGACGTCGGCACCGAGCCGCCGCAGCTCGCGCGCCATCACGGCGATGCGGTCGCATTCCTTGAGGCGCAGGTTGCCGCCGCCGTGGAACGTCGTCGCGCCCGCGCGCAGTGCTGCGACGGCGGCGAGGTTGGGGAACTGGTCCGGCATCTCGCTCGCGTCGACCGTCCAGTCGCCGGAGTCGGGCATCGCGCGCAGCAGTGCTGGCAGCGCTTCGTCGGCCTGCGCGGAGCCGAACGCGAGGTTGGTCGGCGCGAGGCGCGAGCCAGTCAGCCGGTTGACGCACGCCCACACCCCGAAGCTGCTCCAGTCGCCGTCGGCGGCGACGTCGCCGCGCGCCGGCCCGAAGCCGGGCATCGTCGCGAACAGCCGGTCGCCGAGCGCGGTCGCCTGCACGCCGAAGCGCTGCAGCGCGCGCAACGTCAGCCTCGCGTACTCCGCCGACGCGAGCTCGCCGGCGATGCACACCTGCAGCGGGAACGGCAAGGCGCCGCCGACGAGCAGCAGCGACGACAGGAACTGGCTGCTCGCCGCCGCGTCGAGCGTGACGACGGCTTCGCGCGGGCTGCCGCCGCGCACGACGACCGGCGGGCAGCCGTCGCTGTCGCGCGCGTCGATGCCGAGCGCGCGCCACGCCGCCGCGAGCGGGCCGATCGGCCGCCGCTGCATCGCCGCATCGCCGGTGAGCGTCCACTCCCCGGGCGTGATCGCCGCGCCCGACCGCAGGAAACGCAGCGCCGTGCCGGCGTTGCCGCAGTGGATCTCGGCGCGCGTCGGCGCGTCGGCCGGCCGCGGCCCGACGTCGACGGTGCCGGCGGCTTCGTCGTGCGCGACGTCGTAGCCGAGCGCCTGCAGGCCGGCGACCAGCCGCCGCACGTCGTCGCTCGCCGTGCAACCGCGCACGCGCGTGCGCTGGCCGCACAGCGCCGCGAGCACGAGCAGGCGGTTGGCGTCGCTCTTGCTGCCCGGCATCGCCAGCGCGACGTCGGCCGGCCACGGCAGCGTTGGCACCGGGCGCGGTGTGCTCATGCCAGCGCGTGCGCGAGCCGTTCGCGCGTCAGTTCGACCACGGCACCAGCGCCGAGCGCCGTCGGCACGATCGTCGGCACGGTCGAAGCAATGGCCTTCTTGTCGAGGCGGCACAGCGACCACAGCGCGTCGACGTCGGCGAACTGCCGCGGCCAGTGCGCGTGCGCGCCGAGTTGCTGCAGCGCGCGCTGCAGCCGCGCCTGCACGTCGGCGGGCACCGCAGGCCCGGCGGCGCGACACTCGGCGAGCATGCCGAGCGCGACGCACTCACCGTGGCGCAGCGCGCCCATCGCGTGCGCCTCCAGCGCGTGGCCGATCGTGTGGCCGAAGTTGAGCCAGCGGCGGCGGTCCTGCTCGGTCTCGTCGGCGACGACGACGTCCATCTTCATGCGCACCGACAGCGCGATCGCCTCGGCCGCCGCCGTCGCGTCGCGCGCCGCCAGGGACGGCAGCAGCGCTTCGAGCCGCGCGAACGCGGCGGCGTCGAGCACGGCCGCCATCTTGAGCGTCTCGACGAAGCCCTCGCGCCACAGCGCGTCGGGCAGCGTGCGCAGCCAGTCGACGTCGCCGAGCACGAGGTCGGGCTGGCGCACGACGCCGAGCTCGTTCTTGCGGCCGTCGAGGTCGACGCCGTTCTTGCCGCCGAGTGCTGCGTCGCACAGCGCCAGCGTCGTCGTCGGACAGGCGACGAACGGCACGCCGCGCAGGTAGACCGCGGCGACGAAGCCGGCGAGGTCGGTGGTCGAGCCGCCGCCGAAGCCGACGAGCGCGGTGCGGCGCGAGGCGCCGTGGCTGCGCAGCCAGCGGGCGACGCGTTCGGCGTGGGCCAGCGTCTTGCACGCTTCGCCGGCGGGAATCGCGCACAGCCGCGCGCCCGTCAGCCGGTGCGCCAGCGCGTTCGCCGGGCCGGCCAGCGATTCGTCGTGCACGATCGCGACGTCCGGCGCGCCGAGCTCGGCGAGCAGCGCTGGCAACCGCTCCTGCGCGCCGGCGGCGACGACGATGCGCGTCGTGCTGCGGCGGACGAAGTCGAAGCGGTGGTCCATGGCGCGCATCTTGGCGCGTGGGGCGACGCGGTGCGAGGTCCAGCGCGGCGGCGAGGCACGCAGCTTGGGGGCCGCAGGTGGAGCGTCGGGCCAGCGGATGCCGGCGACTGCACGCTGCCGGTCGGCGCTGTGGCAACGGCTGTGCGGGTCGAAAGAAGCCGGCCTCCCGTCCGGCCACGCTGCCGGTCACGCGTCGTCGCGTCCGGGACTCGCCGTCGATCGCCGGTAGATCGACGGATTCGCCAGCGCTTCACGGTTTCGTCCCGATCGCGCATGCGCGCACCGGTTGGGCGCTCGCTCCGGGACGCAGGCTGCTAGAACGTGATGCCCAACGAGAACGTCGCGATGCCGCCATATGCGACCGTCTCACCCGGATGCGCGAGGCCGAGGCCGCCGAGGCTGAAGTTGAGCAGCAGCCAGCGCGTCGGCTGGAAGTCGATGCCCAGGCGCAGCTGCGCAGTCATCTCGCCGACGAGGTCGGGGTCGAAGTCGGCGTCGAGCCACGCGCCGCCGAAGCCGCCGCCGGCCTTGAGCCAGAAGAAGCCGGTGCCGTCGTCGAGCAGCATGCGGGCGTCGACGTCGAGCGAGAGCGCGTGCGCTTCGAGCGCGCCATCGTCGTCGCGGTAACCCTGGTACAGCAGGCCGATGCTCTGGTCGCGATTGCCGGAAGCGACGCGCAGGCCCTGGCCGTACGCGGTGACCTGCGGCTGCTCGGGTTCGTTGCCGTCGGCGTCGATGGTCAGCCAGACGCCCGGGATCGCTTGCGCCTCGACGAGCCAGCGGTCGCCCCAGCGGCCGCCACCGATCTCGTAGCGGGAGAACTCGGGCGGGCGCGACGGGCGGAAGCCAGGCGTGTCCTGCGCGGCGGCGGCGGCGGCAAAGGGCAGGGCGAGGAGCGGCGTGCAGCGCATCGTCATCGGTCGGATCGTGTGGGGGCGGCGGGGCGCGCGGCCGGCGTTTGCGCCGCCGCGGGCGGGGGATAGTGTCCGCCCGATGGCCGAAGTGAAGCCCAAAACGAACCGCGGAAACCGCGCCATGCGCCGCGTGCGCATGTGGGTCGTCGTCGTGCTCGCCGTGCTCGGCGCCAAGATGTGGTGGCAGAACCGCGACGTCGCCTACGCGCAACCGACGGCGACGGTCGTCACGTTCGGCGACAAGCTCGTGGCGACCGCCGACGGCGCCGTGCTCGACCTCGCGCAGATCCAGCCCGGCGATTGGGAGACGGTGCACATCGTCGGGCCGTACACGACGCCGGAGGCGCTGCAACAGCGTCTCGGCTTCGCCGCGCCGATGGCCAACGTCGTGTGCACGGAGGACGACGGCCGGCAGTCGCTGCTGTTCGTGCGCGGCGCCGAGGTGGTCGCGTGGCACACGCTGCCGCGCTCGCGCGGCGACTTCTGCCGGCCGCCGGCCAACGAACGCGGCGTCGCGCGCGCCGACGCGAAGTTCGCCGTGTCGCCGGCGTCGGGCGACGGCGGCTGGCGCGCGTTCACGCTGCAGCCGCGCTGAGCGCGCCGCCGCTGCTCAGCGGTGCACGAAGACGGCCTTCGCCTTCGGGCCGTTCTTCAGGAAGTTGTCGACGCCGATGCGCATGTCCTCGGTGCCGCAGACCTCGCCGAAGCACTTGGCCTCGAACGGGACCGCCTCGGCGAGCGGCAGCCTCGCCGCGCCGAGGATCGCCTTGCAGAGGATCTCGTCGACCTTCTTGCTGAGGTGGCCGATGTCGAGCGCCGGCAGGCTCGCCGGCACGTTGGCCAGCGGGCCCTCGGCCATGCGCGAGCGCTCTGCCTTGCCGTCGGCCATGTCGCGCACGAGCTGCACGGCGCGGCCGACGAGGTCGCCGTCGACCTCCTCGCGGATCAGCCCGAGCGCTTGCGCCTTCTCGCTGCCGATCGGGCGGCAGGTGCGCAGCAGCTCGGCGGCCTTCTCGACGCCGATGAGCCGCGGCAGGCGGACCGTGCCGCCAGCGCCCGGGATGATGCCGAGGTTGGCCTCGGGCTGGCCGGCCAGCACCTTGAGGCCCTTCTGCGCGATGCGCGCCTCGCACGCCATCGCCGTCTCGATGCCGCCGCCGAACGCGAGGCCGTTGAGCGCCGCGACCGTCGGCTTCTTCACCGCCTGCACGGCGTCGACGCACTTCTGCGAGGTGCGCGAGGTCTGCTCGCCCATCGCGACGCTGTCGATCTTGGCCAGGAAGTTGACGTCGGCGCCGCTGACGAACGCCTTCTTGCCGAAGCCGGTCAGCACGATGCCCTTCACCTTGGGGTCGGCGTCGCACTGCTGGAAGCGCGTCGCCAGCTCCTGGAAGACCGACTGGTCGAGGGCGTTGAGCACCTTGGGGCGGCGGATCGTCAGCACCGCGACGCCGTCGCGGTCCTCGCGCAGCACCACCGGCACCTCGAACGGCTTGTTGGCGCGGCCGTGCTCGGCGACGCACTTCGGCACCGGGAAGCCCGCGTGCTTCTTGGCGTACGCCTCGACCAGCGCCAGCGCCTTCGCCGTGCCGAGCTCGTTCATGAACGTGAACGCCGGCTTCATGTCGAGGGCGATGTCGAGGCCCATGTTGAAGTCGGCGATCGTCACGAGGCCCGCGTCGACGATCTCGCCGCAGATGCCGAAGTACGCGCCGAGCAGCTCGTCGCGGATGCGCGCCGCCAGCTCGTCCGGCACCTCGACCACCTCGCCGCGCGCGGCGACGTCCCAGTTGGCCTTCTGCGCCACCTTGTCCTTCAGCGACTGCGGCGTGCGGTACCACGCGTTGATCTTGCTCGTGTAGTTGTCGAGGCCGACGGCCGTGATCGGGTTGCCGCCGGTCAGGTTCATCGCCGTGAACGAGCCGATGCCCATCTTGAACGTCTTCTTGCAGACGACGTCGATCTGCTTCGTCGTGCCGACGCCCTCCTCGGCGAGCAGCGCGCAGGCGAAGAACAGGCCCTCGAACACCGGGTCGAGCGCGTAGCCGTAGCGCGACGCGACGCGGATCGGCACCTTGCCGATCGCCTCGTAGAACGACAGCAGCCACTGCGTCGTCGCCGGCGCGGTCTCGGCGCCCGGCACGACCTCGACCATCAGGTTGCGCTCGGCGGGGAAGAAGTAGTGCACGACCGCCGTGCGGCCCTTCGTCCTGGTCGCGGCGAAGATCACCTCGGGCTCGAGGTGGCTGCTGTTGCTGCACAGGATCGCGTCGGCGGCGACGAGCGCCTCGACCTGCGCGAAGATGCGGCCCTTGAGCTCCTTGTTCTCGGTGGCGGCCTCGACGACGAGGTCGGCGCCGGCGAGCTGCTGGTAGTCGCTGGTCCACGACACCGCGCCGACCATCTGCGCCTGCTGCTCGGGCGTGAAGGCGCCGCTCTCGACGCCCTTCTGGACCTTCTTCTCCAGCTTGGCCTTGCCGCCGGCGAGCGCCGCGTCGCTGACGTCGACGACGACCGTCTGGACGCCGTACGGGCTCAGCACCTTGCTGAAGTAGAGCGCGATGTCCGGGCCGATCTGGCCCGAACCGATGACGGCGACCTTGCGGAGCGTGCGGCCTGCGTGCGTGAAGCTCATGGTTCCTCGCTGGGCGGATATGGGGGGCGAACAGGGTAGCGACGGCGCACGGGAGGCGGAAGGGCGCGCGGTCCCGCTGGCGTTCGATTGCCGGCAGCCCGCGGTTGCGGCAAGGTGTGCGGCATGCACGCGCCCGAGGAAGACCGTCCGTGAGCCGTCCACTCGCCCCGCGCGACGTCCTGCCGGCGGTCCGCACCGGCAGCGGTTACGGCCTGCTGCGCTTCCTGATCACGCTGCTGCACGGCGTCGCGTTCGTCGCGGCGCTGCTGTGGTTCGCCGCGCTGGTCGTCGCCCGCGTCGAGCGCGAGCAGACCGGCCGCGACGCGCCGCTCGGTGCTGGCGACGACTTCCTCGAAGCGCTGTGGACGCTGTGCCAGCAGGCGACCGTGGGCGACCTCGTGCTCGCCGGCTTCGCGCTGCCGTGCATCGTCGCCGCGCGCCAGGCCGCGCTGCTGCTGATCGACATCGCCGACGCGCAGCTGCTGCAGGCCGGCCGCGCGCTCGAGCGCGGCGACGACGCGCCGAGGTGAGGGGCGGCGGTCGGCGCGTTCGTCGCTGCCGCGCTACTTCCGCGCGCCGTCGACCTCGACGTAGTCGAGATCGCTGCCGAACGTCTCGCGCAGGCCGTACAGCCCGATGGCCGCCAGCGCGAAGCACACGACCCCGACCGCCTGCACGGCGCCGACGGCGCCGAGGTGCGGGCGCAGCGCCATGAAGGCTGCCGTGACCGGGATGGTCATGCCGCGCACGAAGTTCGGCACGGTGGCGGCGACGGTCGAACGCACGTTGGTGCCGAACTGCTCCGCGGCGGTGGTGACGAGCACGCACCAGTAGCCGATGAAGAAGCCGCCCGGGGCCAGCAGCGCGTAGTAGTACGTCGCCGAGCGGCCTTCGCCGAACAGGATGGCCGCCGTGACGACGGCCGCGCCCGCGAGGAACCAGCCGATCGCGCGTCGGCGGCTCTTCAGCGCCTGGCTGACGAGCCCGCTGCCGAGGTCGCCGAGGGTGACGCCGATCGAATAGAAGAGGACCGCGTCGGCGGCGTTCACCTCCTCGGTCAGGTTCAGCGCCTTGCCGATCTCGGGCGACAGCGTCACGACCAGCCCGATGAAGAAGTACATCGGCACGCCCGTCATCACGCACGCGAGGTAGCGCTTCGCGCGACTGCGATCGAACAGCAGGCGGAGATCGCCGCGGCGCACGTTCGGATCGTGCTTCACCGCGTCGAACATGCCCGACTCGCGCGCGCCAAAGCGCAGCAGCAGCAGCAGCAGGCCGCCGACGCCGCCGATGATGTACGCGGTGCGCCAGTGCACGACGTGGCCGACGACCGCCGCCGCGACGGCGCCCGAGACGCCGACGGTCGCCACGATGCTGGTGCCCAGTCCGCGCCGTTCCTTCGGCATGATCTCGGAGACCAGCGTGATGCCGGCGCCGATCTCGCCGGCGAGCCCGATGCCCGCGACGAGGCGCAATAGCGCGTAGGTCGGCACGTCGGTGACGAACGCGTTGAGCAGGTTCGCGACCGAGTAGACGAAGATCGAGCCGAAGAGCACTTCGAGCCGGCCCCACTTGTCGCCCAGCACGCCCCACAGGATGCCGCCGAGCAGCATGCCGGCCATCTGCAGGTCGAGCAGGTAGATGCCTTGGCTCAGGATCTCGGCGTCGGGCAGGCCGAGGTCCTTGAGGCTCTCCTTGCGCACGATGCTGAACAGCGCGATGTCGTAGACGTCGACGAAGTAGCCGAGGGCGGCGACCAGGATCGCGGCGCGCAATGGCTTCGAGATGCGAGGGGCGGGACTGGATTCCATGGGCGCGTGGCGCGTGCGAGAGGCGAGGCGACCGGCGGCGCTCGCCAGCCTTCGCGACGAACCTACGCGCCTGCGGCCACGAGGCGAAGCGATGCCCGTGATTCCACCTTCGCGCTCGCGAGCGCCTAGCGCGCGCTGCGGCCCAGGTTGCCGCCGAACGTGAACACCTGGCCGACGGTCACCGAGACCTGCCAGTCCGCGTCCTCGCCCGGCACGCTGTCGAGCGGCTTCGCGACGTCGAGGCGCAGCAGCGCGTCGCCGAGCAGTTGCGGGCTGCCCAGCCGCGCGCCGACGCCCGCCGAGCCGTAGCGCGCGCCGAGGTCGGAGTCCTCGCCGACCCAGCCGACGTCGTGGAAGGCGATCAGGCCCAAGCGCACGGTGGCGACGTCGAGGCCGGTGTCGAAGCGATGCTCGAGGTTGCAGCGCACGCGCCGCGTGCCGGAGAACAGGCGCGCGCGGTAGCCGCGCAGGCCGTTGTCCTCGCCGAGCGTCAGTTCGCGCAGCAGGTCCTGCGACTCCTCGACGCCGTCGAACACGGCGCTCGCGGCGAGCGTGTGGCGTTCGTGCACGAGCGCGAACGCGCGCGCCTGCCCGGTCGCGGTCCAGCCGACCGCGTCGCCGTCCTCGTAGCGGATCGCGCCGCGCGCGCCGAGGTTGGTGTACACGCTGCCGATCGGCTCGCCGGTCAGGCCGAGGCCGAGCGCGACCTCCGGTTGCAGCGCGCCGGCGGCGTCGACGGCGTCGCGCCAGCGGCCGCCGGCGCTCAGCGTGATCGACGGGCCGAGCACGAGGTCCTGGACGTAGTCGAGCGTGTCGAGGCCTTCGACCTTGCGGAAGCCGTCGATCCACTGCCACGACACCGTCGGGCCGAAGAACACGCTCCAATGGTCTTCGGCGACGTCGAAGTCGGCGGCCTGCGGTCCGGTCGCCGGGTCGTAGTCGACGTCCTCGCCCTGCACGGTGACGCCGAGGAAGCGGCGCGCTTCCCGCGGGCCGTCGCCCCACGTCATGTCGGCGCCGAGGCTGTTGGTGCGGTACGGCACCTCGGCGACGGACTCGCCGAGCCGGTAGTAGTCGACCGCCGCCTCGTCGTGCGCGAGCGAGCCGCCGTACGAGCGCGGGTCGACGAGGAACTTGAACGGCCGGCGCACGTCGACGCCGGCGGACTCGCCTTCGTCGGTGCGCGCGAGCCGCACGTTCGCCGTGTGCCACGTGTCGAGCACGTGCAGGTCGCTGTAGGCGAACGCGCCGCGGTACTCGCCGTCGGAGGTCTCGTTGAACGAGCCGGCGACGCGGTCGCCGAGGCCGAGGAAGTTGCTCTCGCCGAGCGAGGCGCGGAAGCCGCTGACGCCGCCGACGTACGAGCCGCCCAGCCCGACGTTGAGCGTCAGGCGGTCGCGCGTGAGGACCTCGACGTCGACTTCGTCCGGCGTGCCGGTGGCGACGAGCTTCGCCTCGACGAAGGCGAAGAGGTTGAGCGCGCGCAGGTTGCGCTCCAGCTCCGCCGCCATCGCCGCGTCGACGCGGTCGCCGGGCCGGAACCACACTTCCCGCCGCACCGTCGTCTCGCGCGTGCGCACGTGCAGCGAGTTGACCGCCTGCGTCAGCAGGCGGGCGTCGTCGCGTTCGAACACGTCGACGGTGCGCACGCGGACGTAGCGCAGACGGCCCGACGTCGGCGCGTCCTGGGCGCGCACGGTCGCGCCGGCCGCGATCGCGCCGAGCAGCAGCGTCGCGCCGACGATGGAGGAAGGGGCGGGCAGGGGAGTGCGACGGCCCGAGGCCGCGGGCAAGATTGCACCGCCGCGCGCGCCCATGCCAGCCGAGATCTACGTGAGCACCGACATCGAGGCCGACGGGCCGATTCCCGGCCCGCACTCGATGCTCAGCCTTGGTTCGGTGGCGCTCGCCGCCGACGGCGCGACGCTCGGCGAGTTCGCGGCCAACCTCGCGCCGCTGCCGGGCGCAGCGCCGCATCCGCGCACGATGCTGTGGTGGGCGGCGTACCCGGAGGCGCTCGCGGCGGCGCGCACGGCGCCCGAGGACCCGCAGGCGGTGATGCGGCGCTACGTCGCGTGGCTGCGCGATCTGCCGGGCCGCGTGGTCTTCGTCGGGCAGCCGGCGGCCTTCGACTTCGCCTGGGTGTACTGGTACCTGATGCGCTTCGTCGGCGATTCGCCGTTCGGCCACTCGGCGCTCGACGTGAAGACGTACGCGATGGCGTTGGTGAAGAAGCCGTACCGCGACTGCGTCAAGGACGCGCTGCCCGCGGATTGGCGCGGCGAAGCGACCAACACGCACGTCGCCATCGAGGACGCGCGCGCGCAGGGCGCGGTGTTCGCGCGCATGCTGCGCGCAAATGGGGCGGTGTCGTGAACGGCGAACTGCCAACGACCGTCGCAGCGTGGGCCGCACCGTTCGTCATGGCGATTGCACACGCGTGTGCGCAGGCACAGACGACGCCTGCGGACGCGAAGCCCACGGCGGCGACTTCGACGACGCCGGTTGCTGCTGCCGACGCAGCGCCACAAGATCCAGCGCGCGCGCCGGTCACCTGGTCGCGCGCGGGCGGCGGCGGCGAGTGCGTCGTGCTCGGCCCGTCGACGCTGCGGCTTCTGGCGCCGCGCGCGTTGGCGACGTCCGTCGGCGGCGGCGCGTTCACCGTGCACTTCGCCGCCGACGCGGCTGGCCGGCCCGAGCCGCTCGCGCTCGACGTTCCGGCGGGTGCCGACGTGCAGCTCGCGACTGCGCCGGCGGACGCCGCGGCATTGGCCGTCTTGCGGACCAAGGATGCGGCGGGCAATGGCAGCGATGACGGCGAGAACTGGCGTTGGCGGGGGACAGACGCCGCCGACCAACGGCTCGTGCTGACGCTCGGTGGCGTCGCGTTGGCGACGTTGCGCGCGCGCAGGCGCGGCGACGCCGAGCGCTACGAACTGACGTACGTCGCCAAGACGCGCACGGTCCAG
>JBEITC010000149.1:0-8287 GCA_040375075.1 Planctomycetota bacterium
CTGGTGCATTGCGAGCAGCTACTCATCGGCACTACCCTGACACCGTTCCACTGTTGCGGGGACTGTCTCATCTGATCTCCAAAGATCACATAACACGCCTCAGGCGAGCGCCCCCCGGGCCGCGTCGGCCGCGTTGGCGCCGGCGGGCGTGGCGATCGCCGCGGCGCGCAGGCTCATGGCCCAGCGCGCCAGCGCAGCGTCGTCGGTGTCGATGGCGGCGTTGCCGGCCGACTGGCCAAGGGCCGCGTGCACGAGCAGGGGGACGGTGAGCGGGAGCGGTCGCATGCAAGCAATGGCCGCGCGAGGCGCGATTCCGTCGGCGAGGCGGCAGAAAATCGCGCGCCCGTCGGCGTGGCCGCGTTCCGCGGGTCCATGCTCGCCGTTCCGCCGGCGCGACCGAGCGGCTAGAAGCGCACGCCTTGGATCCCGGGCGGCGCAACTTCCACGCGGTGTGGCCGAGCCTCTTCGCGACGTCGATGGGGCTGATGGCGTTCCTGCCGATGCTCGCGCTCTACGTGCAGGAGCGCTTCGGCATCGACGACGAAGCGGAGCTGGCGTTCTGGGCGGGCATCATCTACGGCGCCGCGCCCTTCAGCGCCGCGGTCGCGGGGCCGCTTTGGGGGGCGGTCGGCGACGCCACCGGCAAGAAGCCGATGGCGATCCGCGCCAACCTCGCGATCGCGGTCACGACGGCGCTGATGCCGTTCATGCCCACGCCGTTGGCGCTGCTGGCGATGCGCGCGCTGCAGGGCGTGCTCGCCGGCTACGTCGCGCCGGCGATGTCGCTGGTGTCCGAAGGCGCGCCCAAGGAGGTCCATGGCCAGGTCATCGCGCGCATGCAGGTGGCGATGGCCTCAGGCTCGTTCCTCGGCCCGTACCTCGGCGCCGAAGCGACCTACTGGTTCGGCCGCACGGCGCTGTTCTGGATCGCCAGCGGCCTGTCGGCGCTCGCCGCCGTGCAGCTCGCCGTGTTCGCGCGCGAAGCGCGGCCGCCGGCGACCGCGCGCGGGGCGTTCTTCGCGTCGTTCCGGAGCGATGCGCTCGGCCTCGTGCTCCATCCCGTGTTCGGCTGGCTGCTCGCGCTGCTGCTGTTGTTGCGCCTGGGCCAGAACATGCTCGAACCGCTGCTCGCGCTGTTCGTGCGGCAGCTCGGCGCCGAGCCGTGGATCGCGGCGCACAGCGCCACGCCGGCGCTCGCGCTCGATCGCACGGTCGCCGTCGCCTTCGGCGTGCTGGCGGTGGCGCAGTGGGTGTGCACCCCGTGGTGGGGGCGCATGGCCGACCGGCACGGGCCGCTGCGTTGCCTTGCGTGGCTCGCGCTCGGACTCGGCGTCGCGTACGCGGCGATGGCCTGGGTGACGGCGATCCGGCCCTTCCTGCTGCTGCGCATCGGCATCGCCTGCCTGATGGCCGGCTCGATGACGCTGGCCTACGCCGCCGCCAGCAAGCGCGTCGCCGACCGCAACCGCACGCTCGCGTTCGCGATGGTGCAGAGCTGCATCCAGTTCGGTCTCGCGCTCGGTCCGCTGCTCGGCGCGGCGGTCGCCGCGACGGGCGATGGCGGCGTCGTCTTCCGCCGGGCCTTCTTCGCCGCGTCCGCGCTGTGCGCGACCGCGGGCGGGCTGATGTTCGCGCTGCGCCGCGCAACGGCGAAGGCGCCGCCGGCGGGCGCCGACCCGCACGGCGCTTCGCCGGGCTAGACTCGCCGCAACGCCGCATGTGCATCCTGATCGTCCTGCGCGGGCACCACGCCGACCACCCGCTCGTCGTCGCCGGCAATCGCGACGAACGCACCGACCGGCCGGCGTCGCCGCCGGGCCTCTGGGTCGGCGGCGCGCGGCGCGTGCTGTCGCCGCGCGACCGGCGTGCTGGCGGCACGTGGCTCGGCGTCAACGATCGCGGTCTGTTCGCCGGCCTCACCAACGTCGCCGGCGCCTTGCCCGTGCCCGACGCGCCGTCGCGCGGCCACCTCGTCCACGTCGCGCTCGACGCCGACGGCCTCGAGTCCGGGGTCGCCGCGGTCGCGCGCCGCGTCGAGGAGCACGCGCACGCGGGCTTCCAGCTGGTCGTCGCCGACGCGCGCGCGGTCGTCGTGCTGCGGCACGAACGGGGACGCCTGCAGCGCATCGACTGGCGCGAGCCCGCGCTCGTCGTCACCAACGAGCACGCGCCGGGTCAGCTGCAGCCGCGCGGTCTTGCTGCGGCGCTCGCGCCGGCGCTGCCGCTGGAGCGGCGGCTGCACCTGCTCGGCGGCGTGCTGCGCGACCCGGGCGGCGACGGCCACCACGCCATCTGCAAGCGCGGCGTCGGCTACGGCACGGTGTCGAGTTCGCTGCTCGCCGTGCCGTCCGAGCCAGCACGCGGGCTGGTGTGGCGCTACGCGGCTGGCCCGCCCGACGTCGCTCCGTTCAAGGACTACGGCAACCTCGGTCGCCGGCTGCTGCCCGAAGCCGACGGTTAGCGCGGCAGCGCGTCGAGGTTGGCGCGCGCGTCCTGCTTGGCCTTCTGCGCGCGCTCGCGGGCAGCGCCGGTCACGCGACCGTCGCCGAGCTGCTTGTCGGCGAGCTGCAGCGACTTCTCGTACATCGTCCGCGCCTTCGCCAGCCGCTCGGGCGAGGCGAGGTGGTACTGCAGCACGACGGCGGCGTCGTTGAGCAACTGCGGCGAGTCGGGCTCCTTCTCGAGCGCGTGCTGGTACGACGACCACGCGTCCTCGAAGCGGCCGGTCTCGCGGCACAGGAAGGCGTGGTTGTTCCACGCGTCGGCGCTGTCCTTGAAGCACGCGAGCGCGTGGTTGAGGTCGCGGCTCGCCGGCACGCGGCCCTTCTGGAAGGCGCGGTCGCCGAGGTACTGCACGACCGCGGCGAGCTCGCTGCGCTTCTCGGCCGGCAGCCTGCGCAGCACGTCGGCGAAGCGCGGCGCGCTGTCGGCGGCGTAGGCGGCGCCGTGCGCCTCGGCGCCATCGTGGTCGTCGAGGTTCCAGGCGCAGACGAAGAGGTAGTAGCGGTTGTTGGTCGCTGCCGGGTCGGCGGCGAGCGCGGCGGCGAACAGGTCGCGCGCCGCCGGCCACTCGCGGCCGTCGCTGCGCGCCCGTCCCTCCTGGAAGGCCAGCGCCGCGACCTTGCGCGGTTCGCGGTCCGTCACGCCTTCGTAGCGTTTGCGCAGGCCGGCGTAGAAGGCCGCCCGGGCTTGCCAGTCGAGGCCGGCGCACAGGGCGTCGTGGTCGACGGCGATCTCCGGGTCGCGGACCAGCGCCTCGGCGAAGCGTTCGCGGGCCAGCTCCGGCTTGCGATCGAGCCACGCGATCTCGCCGAGGGCGACGTAGGGGTGGGCGCGACCCGGATCGAGCGCGGCGGCACGTTCGTAGCAGCGGATCGCCTGCTGGCGGGCCTCGTCGATGCGGCCGACGAGGTCGGCGGCTTCCTGGCCGTCGGGCTTGTCGCGGTCGTAGCGGCCGATGAACCCGCGCATGCGGTCGGCGGCGATGCGGCCGAGCAGCACGTGTGCGCCGGCGCGCTGCGGATGGCGGCGCACGGCTTCCTCGGCCTGCGCCACCGCCTGCTCGCGGTCGCCGAGCAGGTAGCGGGCCTGGGCCAGCACCAGCCGGCAGTCCTCGTCGTCGGGCAGGCGGGCCAGCACGTCCTCGGCGAGGTCGGCGGCGTCGGCCCAGAGGATCTCCGGGTGCAGCACGCTGGCGTCGGTGTCGGCCTGCAGCAGGTAGGTGCGCGCCAGGATCGCGGCGATCTCCGGCGCGTTGGGGATGCGCGCGTGGGCCGCGTCGAGCAGCGTCACCGCCTCGCGGAAGCGGCCGCTGCGGCCAAGGCACCGGCCGGCGGCGACGATCCAATCGACGCGGTCGGGCGTGGCGCGATGCAGCGCGAGGAAGGCATCGGCGGCCTCGCCGAAGCGCTTGCCGTTCTCGGCCGCGAACGCGCGCGCCCGCAGCTCGTTGTCCTGCTGCGGCGCCGGGGCCGGAGCCTGCGCCGCGGCGCAGGCGAGGAGCAGCAGGGCGAACGACGACGCGGGCGCGGGCTTCATGTCACTTGCCTTGCAACAGCCGTTCCGCGGCCTGCAGGTGCCGGCGGGCGCCCGGACGGCGGGCGCCGGGGTAGTACTTGGCGCTCGCCTGCGCCGCGGCCTTGGCGGCTGCGCCGTCCTTGCTCTTCTTCAGGTGCCAGAGGGCGAGGTTCTCGTAGCAGTCGCCGACGGCCTCCTCGAGCTTCTGCTTCTCGTCGGCGTCGCCGGGCGGCGTCTCCTTGAGGATCTTGTCGCCGTCGGCGATCGCGCCGTCGAGCAGCTCCTTGCTGAGTTCCCAGTCGCGGTCGAGGTGGTAGATCGCGATCAGCGCGCAGTCGTTGCGCAGGCGCACGTTCTGCGGGTCGAGCTGCTGGGCGCGGCGGTAGGCCTTGTAGCTCTGCTCGTACATGCCCATCGCCTCCGTCGCCTTGCCGGCGGCCTCCAGCTGGTTGCCCCAGTCGCGGGCGAACAGGCCCGAGTTGTTGAGCAGGTCGAGGTCGCTGTTGGCCGCGTCCGACGCGGCGCGGTAGATGCGCTCGACCTTGCCGAGGTCGCCCTTCCTGAAGTGCGCGTCGGCGACGCGCATCAGGCCCTGCTTCGTCGTCTCGGTCAGGCCGAGGTCGGTCGCCGCCTGGTCGGGCCGCGCCTTGATCGACTCGAGCAGCCACGTCTCGGCGTTGGCGAGGTCCTCGCTCCAGAAGGCGATGTTGCCCTTCTTGCCGAGGACCATCGCGATCCACTGCTCGCAGCTCTCGCGGAACTGCGCGTTCTTCTGCATCGAGGCCATGAACGCCTCGCGGGCGCCGTCGAGGGCCTTCTGCGCCTCGGCGTTGCGGCTGGCGCCGCGCTCGACGTCGGCGAGCCAGAAGCGCGCCTTGCCGAGGTACCACAGGCCGGTCGCGTCCTCGCGCTTGCCGAGGATCTCGGCGGCGACGGGCACCTGGTTCGCCGCCCCGGCGGTGTTGAGCAGCGCTTCCAGCAACGCCATGTCGTCGGGCGTGCGCGCGAGCGCGCGGCCGTAGACGTTGACCGCCTCGGCGCCAGCGCCGGCCCACTGCTCCATCGTCGCCCACAGCGCGAGCAGCGCCGTGTCGAGCTTGCCCTTGTCCTCCAGCATGCGGAAGGACGCGCGCGTCGCCGTCAGCAGCTCCTTGTCGTCCTGGTTGGCCTGCTTCTTGGTCGCGTAGGTGCGGGCGCCGGCGTTCGCACGCAGCGTGTGCAGGGCGAGCAGTTCGTCGGCCTTGCCGCCGCCCTGCGACTGCAGGTGCAGCAACAGCGCCGTCAGCGTGCGCGTCGCCGACTCGGTGTCGCCCGACTCGTACTGCGCCTGCGCCAGCAGCTGGCGCGGGGCCGAGGGCTCGGAGTCGAGCTCGACGGCGCGCTTGAGCGCGGTGACCGCGTCCTGGAAGAACAGGTCGACGCCCTTGCGGCCGGTGTCGCGCGCCTGCGCGGCGAGCTTCATCGTGATCTCGCCCTTGAGGAACTGGTAGGGCGCGTGGTCCTTGCAGTCCTTCGCCAGCTCGTCGAGCACGCCGAGCGCGCCATCGAAGTCCTCGGCGGCGATCTTCTTGTCGACGTCGGGCTTGCGCTTCTTCAGCGCCTCCGCGGCGCCGCCTTGCGATTGCGCCAGCCGCGCGGCGGTCTGCGCGCGCGCCGTCGAGCCGAGATCGTTGGCGCCTTCGTTGCGCAGCAGCGCCGCCGCTTCGCGGCGCTGGTACGGGAAGTACTTCACCGCTTCGAGGCAGTACTGCTGGTAGTCGGCGAACGGCTTGCGCAGTTGCTCCTTCAGCAGCACGGCGATGTTCTGGTAGGCGTCGCCGACGGCCTCCTCGGCGCGCTCGCGCTCGCGCGGGTCGGCGCCGGCCGGCAGCTCCGCCAGCTGGCTCTTGCCCAGCGCGATCGCGCGCTCGAACAGCGCGCGCGCGCGGTCGAGGTCGCGGTCGAGGTGGTAGATCAGCATCAGGCCGCAGTCGTTGACGATGCGGGCGTCGTCCGGCGAGAGCTCGACGGCCTTCTCGTAGTAGCCGTAGCTGCGCTCCCAGAGGTCCTTCGCCGCGGCGGCGTCGCCCTGCTGCGACTTCTGCACGCCGAGGTCGCGCGCCGCCAGCGCGGCGTTGTTGTAGAGGAAGCCCCAGCGGTCCGGGAACCGCCGCAGCACGCGCTCGTTGAAGCCGAGCGCCTTGGCCAGCGCTTCGTCGCCGCTCTCGGCGCACGCGGCGTGGATCGCGAAGGCGGCGCCGGTGAAGTGGCCGCCGAAGCTGTCGACCAGCTGCGGCGCGCCGTCGGCGTACGTGGTCGCGACCGGCGACGCGTCGGCGGCGGCGAACATGCGCTGCTCCGCCGTCGCCAGATCGCCCATGTCGACCGCGCAGCGGCACGCCGACAGTTCGCACAGCGCCAGCCACTGGCGGGCGGCGTCGGCGTGGGCCGGCACCATCGCGAGGTACTCGCCGAACGCCGCCGCGGCCTTGTCGTAGGCGGCGATGCCGCCCTGGAAGTTGCCGTCCTGGCGCATCTTGTCGGCGCGCGCGAACAGCGCGCGGCCCTGGTGCCAGCGCAGGATCGTCGTCGTCGGGTTGCTGCGCACGAGCTGCGCGTACGTGCCGAGCATCGCTTCGTACTGACCGGTCTCGCGCATCCACGCCTGGAAGGCGTCGTGCACCGCCGTCTCCTGCGGGGCCTCGCGCAGGCCCTGCTCGAGCGCGGTCAGCACCGCGTTGCTGTTCTCCAGCCAGCGGTACAGCAGGACGAGATTCGTCGTCGCCTCGCCGGGCAGTTGCGTGCGCGCGGCGTTGAACGACGCGGCGGCGGCGTTGGCGAGCTGCATCGTGTCCTTCTCGAAGGCGATCTTGCCGCGCGCGTCGGGCGTGCCGCCGTCGAGTTCCTGCTGGCGATTGGCGACGAAGCGCTGCAGCGTCGCGCGGCCGGCGAGCAGTTGCGCGTTGGCGGCGCCGACGCGGCGCTCGGGCAGGTCGATCGCCAGGAAGGCCGCCGCGGCGCGGGCGGCGGCCGCCTCGCATGCCTCGAACTCGCCGAGCTGGTAGCGGCACTCGGCGAGCAGTTGCAGCGCCAGCGGTTGATCGACGTCGTCGCCGTCCTTCAGCGCCTTCTCGAACTGCGTCGCGGCGTCGACGTAGTGCAGGTTGGCCTGTCCGGCGCCGGACTGGGCCAGCCGCATCGAACCCTCGGCGGCGACGAGTCGCGCCGGCTTCATGCTGGGGTTGTCCTTCAGCAGGGCCTCGGCGAGGTCGAGCGCCTGCAGCGGCTCGTCGGCGAGCTTGGCGCGGGCGGCGTCGAGCCGTGCTTCCTGGTCGGGGGTCGGAGTGGTGACGTTGGCGCACGCCGCAACGACGGCGACGCACCAGAGCAGGGTCGAAGTCTTCATGGAGGGGTTCATGGGCCCGCCCGGCGAGGCGGGGGCGCCCGCGTGCCGGCGGGCGGGATTCAGGGGATGCGACCGGTGGCGATTGTGGCCCGACGGGCGGCCGACCGGAAGCCTCGTTCGCACGGGCCTCGTGGCGACGATGCAGGTCGCCTCAGGAGGGGCGCGCGCGGCGGTCGATTTTCTGCCGGTGATGCCTAGTCCGTTGCGCCTGCTGCTGGCTGCGCTGTGGCCGCTGCTGGCCGTCGCCCAGGTCGAGCCGGGCGCGACGTTGCCGCATCGTCCTGCGGGCGCTGCGACCGACGCGGACGTCGCCGCATTCGTGTACTGGTGCGCCGACGGCCGCCGGGCAGCACCGGCCCGCGCGGAAGCGCCGGCTGGCGCCGCGTTGGCGCGCCGCCACGCCAGCGCGCCGATCCGGTTCGTCGCCATCGTCGATGGCGCGGACACCGTGACGCCGGCGGGCTTCGGCCGTTGCGTCGATTCCGCGGGCGCTTGCGCGGCGTGGTTCGCGGCCGACGACCCCTCGTTCGTCGTGATGGCCGATCGTCACGGCATCGTGCGCTTCGTCGGCGAACCCTTCGCCGGCCTCGCCGATGCGCTCGACGCCGTGCTGGCCGGACGCGAGGACGTCGATGCCGCCCGCGCAGCCCGCGCCTGCCGTCGGCGCTTTGGCCGTTCGCTCTTCGACTTGCGCGCGCCGGCCGTGGCGCCGCTGCACGCTGCGGTCGCGCACGCGCCGCGGGACGGCCAGGCGCGGGGCATGCTGTATCTCGTCGCCGCGATCGGCTGCCGCGACGAAGCGCTCGCCGACCGGATCGCCGACGAGGCCCTCGCCGCGCTCGCCGACGAACCGCGCGCGCTGGCCGCCTTCGTCGATCTCGCGGC
>JBEITC010000035.1:0-15585 GCA_040375075.1 Planctomycetota bacterium
ATGCCGGCATGCGCGACGGCGGCGTGCGTCCAGCACGTGGCGCCGGCGTCGATGGCGCCCCTCACGAGGCAACGGCTCAGCCCGGCCTCGTCGATCTCGGCGTCGAATGCGAGAACTGCGCCCGCCGCGGCCGCCGTCGACAACCCCGGCCACACCTGCAGCGCCGCGGCGGCAGCGAGTTCCTGCGCCGCCGGCAAGGTGCTTTGCGGCATCGCGCCCGCGAGCCGACGCAGGCGGCGACGCGCGCTCCCGGCCGTGCCTGCAGGGAATGCGTCGACGACGACCGATCGGATCGGTCGCACGCGATGCGGAGCCTCGCGCAGCAAGCGCTCGCGTTCCGCCAAGGCAGTCGCCGCGGACGACGCGCCGACCGGCGCGAGCGCCTCGCAAAGCCAGGTGCGCGCTCGCCCCCCTGCGCCGGGATCGTCCGGAGCGACGAGCAGCGTGCGCAAACCGGCGATCGCGGCTTCGCGCGCGAGCGCGCAAGCGAACAGCGTGCCCCCGACGACCATCAGGTCGAACGCCGCGCCGTGGATCTCCGGGGGCCGTCGGATCACCGCCACATCATGCATCCCGAAACCACGGGCTCCAACCGTCAGCGGCGACCGCCGGCGCGCTGCACGAGCAGTTGCCGACGCGGATCGACGACGACATCGCGATCGCCGACCAGCAACTCGCCCTTGCCACCGGGCATCTCGACCCGCAACTCCTCGGCGCCGACGCGGACCGGCACCGCCAAGGCGAACGGCAACGAGCCAGGCGCCTGCCAGGAAAGGCGCAGCACGCCGCCGGCCTTCTCCTCGACCAAGCGCGGCAGCGACGGCTGGCGGACGTAGACCTCGAAGAACCACGCGAGGTCCTCACCGGCCACTTCGCTGGCGAGCGCGACCACGTCGTCGGTGTCGACGAAGCGGACCGGCGATCCGTCGGTCGCCTTCGCCGCCGCGTCGTCGCGATAGCACATGCGCTTCAGGAACTTGAAGAACCGCTCGTCGCCCATCTGCCACCGCAGCTGGTGCAGCACCGCGCTGCCCTTGTAGTAGATGTCGTTGCCGCCACCGCCGGCGAAGTAGATCTCGTGGCTGTTGCGGACCTCGCGCGGCGTCACCGGCGACCGGTTCATCGTCCGGTACTTGGCGATCTCCTCGTCGTAGGCCTTCCTGCCGAATCGCCGTTCGCGGTACAGCGGCTGCATGTAGGTCCCGAAGCCTTCGTGGATCCACATGTCCTTCCAGTCGCGGCAGGTCACGAGGTTGCCCCACCACTCGTGCGCCAGTTCGTGGTTGTGCAACCAGTCGTACTGCTCGTCGCGGAAGCCGTTGCCGTACGCGATGATGGTCTGGTGCTCCATGCCGAGATGCGGGGTCTCGGCGAGCCCGTACTTCTCGCGCCGGAACGGGTACGGCCCGAGCAGCTCCTCGAAGACGCGGATGTGGTCGAGGAACTGCGGCATGCACGCCTTCGCGCGCTTGCTGCTCTCGGGCAGCACGAAGAATCGGACCGGCATCTTGGTGCCGTCGATGCACTCGAACGTGTCGGTCAGTTCGACGTACGGCGCGATGTTGAGCGCGATGTTGTAGTTCGCGATCGGCAGGTCGGTTCGCCAATGCCACGTGACCGACCGGGCCGCGGGGTCGCGGGCGGCCTCGCCTTGCTGCACGCCGTTGCTCGCGCACACGAGGCCCTCGGGCACCGTGCACCAGAGCTCGAATCCGTCAGGCTTGTCCGACGGATGGTCCTTGCAGGGCCACCAGAGGTCCGCGCCTTCGCCCTGGCAGCTGGTGGCGATCCACGGCTTGCCGTCCTTCGTCTGCGACCACGTGAAGCCGCCGTCCCACGGCGGATTGCGGGCCTCGCGCGGCACGCCGGCATACGCGACCTCGACCTCGAACTCGCTCCCGATCGCAGCCGCCACCGGCACGGAAAACCGGCCGTCGACGCGCTCCGCCGCGACCACGCCGCCATCGACCTTCACGGCGCCCAGCGCGAACGCCGGATCGAGGTCGAGCGCGATGCGTTCCCCTGCAGCGACGCGCCGGGCCCGCATCGTCAGCACGCCGTCGATGCGCTTGTGCGTCGGATCGACGGTGACGCGCAGGCCGTAACGCAGCACGTCGTAGCAGGCCTGGTCCGGGCGCAGGGGCCCGCCAGAGACGTTGCGCTCCTGCGCGGCGAGAGGAACCGTTGCCAGGACGAGCAGGGCGGCAGTGCGCATGCCCCCCAATCTACCGGCAAAGCGCTTCTCGGAAACTTCACCGTGCCCGCCGTGTCGACCGAAGGCGGGCGCCGGCATCCTGCTGGCGTCGTGACCAAGCCTCGCATCGCCATCCAAGGCCTCGGCCGCATGGGCCGGCTGTTCCTGCGCGCCGCGCACGCGCGCGGCCTCGACGTCGTGTGCGCCAACGAGCCGAAGGGGACGCCGGAGACGTTGGCGCTCGGCATCGAGTTCGACTCGGTGCACGGCCGATTCGCGCACGCGGTGTCGGGAGCGACCGGCCGCCTGCTGGTCGGCGACCGCTGCGTCGCGCTGCGCCAGGAGAGCGACCCGACGAAGTTGCCGTGGCGCGATCTCGGCATCGACCTGCTCGTCGAGTGCAGCGGCAAGGCCAAGAAGCGCGAGGCGGCGGAGGTCCACCTGCACGCAGGCGCCCGCCACGTGCTGGTCTCCAACCCCGTTCCAGGCGCGGTCAACCTCGTCGTGGGCGTCAACGACGCCGCCGTCGACTTCGCGCGCACGCCGTTGGCAACTGCCGCGTCGTGCACGACGAACTGCCTCGCGCCGATCGTCCGCGTCGTGCACGACGCGCTGGGCATCGTGCGCGGCGTGGTGACGACGATCCACGACCCCACCAACACGCAGGGCGTCGTCGACCGCGCCGACGCCGACCCGCGGCGTGGCCGCTCGGCGCTGCTCAACCTGATCCCGACGACGACCAACTCGGCGACCGCCGTCACCGAGATCGTCCCGGAGCTGGTCGGCAAGCTCGACAGCATCGCCGTGCGCGCGCCGGTCCTGAACGCGTCGCTGACCGACTGCGCCTTCCAGGTGGCCCGCCCGACCACGGTCGACGAGGTCAACATGGTCCTGCAGGCCGCCAGCGCCACGGGGCGCCTGCGCGGCATCCTTGGCTACGAGACGCGTCCGCTCGTGAGCAGCGACTTCGCCCGCGATCCGCGCAGCGCCATCGTCGACTCCTTGTGCACGCGCGTCGTCGATGGCAGTCTCGTCAAGGTGATGGCCTGGTACGACAACGAGTGGGGCTATGTGAACCGCATGGCGGACCTCGCCGAGCGTTTCGCCGCCGCCATGGCATGACGGCGGCTCCTCGCGGCTTCTGGCTCGTCGCGGCGTGCTACCAGGCGTTCACGCTCAGTGACGGCGCGCTGCGCATGCTGGTGCTGCTGCACCTCGGCGCCGAAGGCCAGGCGCCGCTCGCGCTGGCCCTCGTGCTGCTGCCCTACGAGGCAGCGGGCGTGTTCACCAACCTGCTCGGCGGCTGGCTCGGCGCGCGCTTCGGGCTCAGGGCCACGCTCGTCGCCGGCCTGGGCGCGCAGGCGGCGGCGTGCGCGCTGCTGGCGTGGGAACCGACCGTGCGGACGTATGCGCTGCTGGCGCTCGCGCAGTGCGTTTCGGGCATCGCCAAGGACCTCGCCAAGACGAGCTCGAAGAGCTACGTGCGGCGACTCGCGCCTGCGGACGGAGCGGCGGCGCCGTTGTTCCGGCTCGTCGCATGGCTGACCGGCAGCAAGAACGCCGTTAAGGGCGCTGGCTACTTCGTCGGTGGCGCCCTGCTCGCGACCGCAGGCTTCGCGGCGACCAATGCCGCGTTCGCCGCGATGCTGGCGCTCGCCGCGGTCGCGGCGGCGCTGAGGCTGCCGAAGGTCCGCGGCAACCAGGACGCGAAGGTCGCCGCCGTCGTGCGCCAACCGGCGGCCGTGCGCTGGCTCGCGGTGTCGCGCACGTTCCTGTTCGGCGCGCGTGACGTCTGGTTCGCCGTCGCCTTGCCGCTGTTCCTCGCCACGGCGGCGGGTCTCGCGAGCACGACCGTCGGCGCCTGCCTCGCCGCGTGGATCGTCGTCTACGGCGCCGTGCAGGCTGCCGCGCCGGGACTGACCGGCGCGCGCGACCTGTCGGCTGGCGCCCGGCTCGCCGCAGTCGCCGCGACGCTGCTGGCGTTGCCGTTGGCCGGACTCGTCGTTGCCCTCGAAGCGCCCGCCATCGCGGCCGAGCCGCTCTGGGCGCTGGGCGCTGGCTTGCTGCTCTTCGGCGCGCTGTTCGCCGTGGTCAGCAGCCTCCACAGCTGGCTCGTCGTCGCGATCGCCGGCGCCGAAGACACGGCCGAACGGGTCGGCTTCTACTACGCCGCCAACAGCGTCGGGCGGCTCGTCGGAACGGTCGCCTCGGGCTGGCTGTACGGTCAGGCTGCGACGCCGGTCGCCGGCCTGCAGACGTGCCTCGTGGCCGCCACGGTGGCAAGCCTGCTCGGGGCCGCGACGCTGCTGCCGACGCGGCGTCAGACTGCCTAGCGGCCTGCCTAGCGGCCAGCGACCGCGAGCATCGCGCGCAGACGCGCGTACGGCACATTGGCGCCACAGACGAGCACGGCCGACCGGCGACCGCGCGCATCCGCGTCCTGCCGGCAGGCGGCGAACGCGACGCCGGCGGCGCCTTCGACGAGCAGGTGCGAGTGGGCCAGCGCATCGGCGACCGCGATCGCGATCGCGCGTTCGTCGACCTCGATCCAGCGGTCGACGAGGTCGCGGCACAGCGGGAACGTGATCGCCCCGGGCTCGACGCCGCCGGCGGTGCTGTCGGAGAACGTGTCGTGGCAGGGCACGTCGACGATGGCGCCAGCCCGCACGCACGCCGCCATCGCCGGCGACTCCGCCGGCGAGCAGGCGACGAACTCGACGTCCGGACGCACCGACTTCGCGTACGCCGCCATGCCGGCGAGCAGGCCGCCGCCCCCCATCGCGACGTACACCGTCTCGACCTCGGGCCATTGCGCCAACAGTTCGACGGCGATCGTGCCTTGGCCGGCGAGCACGTCGACGTCGTTGTACGGCGACACGTAGGAACGGCCCGAAGCCACAGCGTCGGCGCGCGCGCGCGCCTCGGTGTCGACGCAGTCGTCGCCGTGGACGACGACCGTCGCGCCGAGCGCGGCGATGGCGTGCCGCTTCTCCGCCGGCGCGGTCGTCGGCACGTAGATCGTGGCGGCAACGCCCAGGGCCTGCGCGGCGCACGCGAGCCCAAGGCCGTGGTTGCCCGAGGACGCGGCGAGCACGCCACGCGCGCGCGCCGCCGCCGGCAAGCGCAGCAGCGCATGCGTGGCGCCGCGGAGCTTGAAGCTCCCGGTCGCTTGCACGTTCTCGAGCTTGAGCCGCACCTCGCGGCCACACGCCGCCGACCACCATGGCGAGGGCACGGTCGGCGTGCGCACGACCTTGCCTTCCAGGCGCTCGGCGGCCGCGGCGACGGCGCGCGCGACCTCGGTCGGACTCACGGCCTGCCGGTCCCCGCCGCCTTCGCCGGCGCTGCGGCGAACGGACGTCCCGACTGCGGCTCGAACCGCACGCTCGCGCCCTTGGGCACGGGGAACGCGGCTCCCGACCAGCCGACCACGGTGTCCTGGGTCGCCCGACAGACGACGGCGGCGCCATCGTCGACGCGCGCCGCGGCACCGAGCGCCAGTTCCGCGGGCAGCGGCGAATCGGGCTCGCTGACGAAGAACACCATGCGCTGGCCCGGGGCGATCTCGACGTCGCCGGCGTGGTGACGCCACGTCACGGTCGTCGAACCGAGATTCGTCAGGGTCGCGCGGCCGCCGAGCCAGCCGGGCTCGTAGAGGCGATCGATCACGACGTCGGTCACGCCCGGCAGCGGCGCCGACATCGGCACGGGAGCCGGCAGGAAGCTCGGCACGAGCGACGGTGCTGGCGCAGCGATGCCAAGCGTGCCGCCACCCGGCAGCGCGATCGCATGCGCGCGCCCCGTGGTGGCGATGCGCAACCACGAAACCGTCGGCACGCGGAGGGTGACCTTGTCCGCGGCGAGCTCGTCGAGGTGCAGCCGGGTCGGGCCGCGCGCGATGAGTCGCGACGTGTTGTGCAGCAGCAACTCGAACTCGCCGATGCTGCGCACCTCGACGCTCGCGCCGGACTTGAGCCCGCGCAACTTGTCGTGGAACGCCAACGGCACGAGCGGCTCGGCGGCTTCGCTCTGGAACCACACCCGCTCCGCGTGCCGGATCAGCAGCGCGGCGTCCGGCGCGAACGGCAACGGCTCCTTGGTCTTGAGCCGCGCCCATGCCGGCCAGCCCATCGGATCGTCCACGGCCGGCGCTGGCGCGGGAAACATGCTCGCGGTCGGCGACGTCGCCAGATCCGGCGTGGTCGCATACCCGCCGAGCGCGGAGAACTGCGACGGGAAGATCGGGAAGCCGCGGGTCGCCTGCAGCGGGCGCTGCTGGTTCCAACGGTCGAGGAACGGATTCGAGGCGCCCGGCGACTGCGTGCCAGGAACGAACGGTTGCTGCGGCGCGATCGCTCCCTGCGGTTGCGAACCTTGCCCTTGCGCCGACGGCGCCATGCCAGCCTGCCCCTGCGACGTGCTCGTGTACGGCTGGTAGCCGCCGGGCATCGGACGCGGGATCTGCGCGGTCGCGACGCCAGCGAAGGCGACGGCGGCCGTCACGGCACGGAGCAAGCGCACGTTCGCGTTCACGGTCCTCCGATCGGCATGAAGAACGACTCGTACCGGTCCAAGAAGGCGTTCGTCAGCGTCTTGCGCGCCGCGACCGCCGCATGCAACGGCACGTCGACGATATCACCCGCGCGCATCGCCGCCATGAAACCGAACCGCCGCTCGAGAACGAGGCGGGCGGCGCGGGCGCCAAGACGCAGGGCGAAGATGCGGTCGAAGGCGATCGGCTTGCCGGCGCGCTGCAGGTGGCCGAGCACCACCGGGCGGGCCTCCCAACCGAGCCGCGCCTGCACCCGCTTGGCGATCGTCGCCGCTGCGCCGCCGGTCTTGAACTCGCCGAACTCGTCCTTATCCATCGAGGACAGGCAGGCGCCGTCCTCGAACAGGCGCGCGCCCTCGGCCACCGCGATGATCGCCGACCGGGCGCCGGACTGACGGAGCCGTGCGAGGTTCTGGCACAACTCCTCGAAGTGCACCGGGCGCTCCGGCACGAGCACCGCCTCGGCGCCGGCGGCGACGCCGGCGTAGGCGGTGATCCAGCCGGCGTGGCGGCCCATGCACTCCACCACCATGACGCGGCCGTGCGACTCGGCGGTGCTGCGCAGGTCGTCCATCGCCCGCGTCGCCATCTCGACCGCGGAGAAGAAGCCGAACGTGAAGTCGGTGGCGTCGAGATCGTTGTCGATCGTCTTCGGCACGCCGACGACGGGCACCTGATGCTCCTTGAACAACCGGTCGGCTGCGCCGAGCGTGCCCTCGCCGCCGATCGCGACGAGCGCATCGAGCTTGTGGCGCGCGATCGTCGCCAGGACCTTGGGCACCATCGTCGCCGGGTCGCGGTACGGGTTGTCGCCGCTGCTGCCGAGCAGCGTGCCACCGTAGACCAGCAGGTGCTGGAAGTTCTCGCCCTGCAGCGAGCGCGCGCTGTCGTCGATCAAGCCGCGCCAACCGTCGGTGAAACCGACCAGTTCGGCGTTGGCGGCGAGCAAGCGCCGCGCGAGACCGCAGATCGCCGCATTGAGACCCGGAGCGTCGCCGCCACCGGTGAGAACGCCCACCCGCATGCTCATGTTCCGCCTGCCCTCTGAACCAACTGACCGCGGCCGGGCACGCCTGACCCGGCGCGCCGCGGACCGCAGGAAACCGCGCGATCAGCGCGGCGTGAAGTAGCGATCGATGAAGCCGGTGTCGATCTCGCCGGCGCAGAAGTCCGAGTGATCGAGGATGCGCAGGAACAGCCCGGCGGTCGTCTTGATGCCGTCGAGCGTCAGCTCCTGCAGCGCGCGCCGCGCCACCTCCAACGTCCGTTTGCGATCGTGGCGGTGGATGATGAGCTTGCCGACCATCGAGTCGTAGTGCGGCGGCACCGAGTAGCCCTGGTAGATGTGGCTGTCCCACCGCACGCCCGGGCCGGCAGGCGCCACGAAGGTCGTGATCTTGCCGGGGCTCGGCTTGAAGTTGTGGTCCGGATCCTCCGCGTTGATGCGGAACTCCATCGCGTGGCCGCGCATCTTGATGTCCTCCTGGCGGAAGGACAGCTTGTTGCCGGCCGCGACGAGGATCATCTCGCGGATGAGGTCGGTGTCGGTGACCATCTCGGTCACCGGGTGCTCGACCTGGATGCGCGAGTTGATCTCGATGAAGTAGAAGTTCTTGTCCTTGTCGAGCAGGAACTCGACCGTGCCGGCGGAGTAGTAGTTGGCGGCCTTCGCGAGGCGCACCGCCGCGTCACCCATCGCCTGACGCGTCTTCTCGTCGAGCACCGGGCACGGACTCTCCTCGACCAGCTTCTGGTGGCGCCGCTGCAGCGAGCAGTCGCGCTCGCCGAGGTGCACGACGTTGCCGTGCTGGTCGGCCATGATCTGGATCTCGACATGGCGCGGCTTCTCGATGTACTTCTCGAGATAGACCGTCGAGTCCTTGAAGGCCTTCTCGGCCTCGCTGCGCGCGGAGTGGTAGCCGGTGACCAGGCTCGGCTCGTTGTGCGCGACGCGCATGCCGCGGCCGCCGCCGCCGGCCGCCGCCTTGATCAGCACCGGGAAGCCGATCTTGCGCGCGATCAGCAGCGCGTCCTGCTCGTTGTCGACCGGGCCGTCGCTGCCCGGCACGGTCGGCACGCCGGCATCCTTGGCGAGGCGCTTGGCCGCGACCTTGTCGCCGCAGTTGGCGATCGCCGACGGCGACGGGCCGATGAACTTGATGTTGCAGCTCTGGCAGACCTCGGCGAAGTGCTCGTTCTCCGAGAGGAAGCCGTAGCCGGGGTGGATCGCCTCGACGTCGGCGATCTCCGCCGCGGCGATGATCGCCGGGATGTTGAGGTAGCTCTCCGTGCTGGGCGCGGGACCGATGCAGATCGTCTCGTCGGCGTAGCGCAGGTGCAGCGAGTCCTTGTCGGCCTCGCTGTAGACGGCGACGGACTGGATCCCCAGGTCCTTGCACGCGCGCAGGATGCGCAGCGCGATCTCGCCGCGGTTGGCGATCAGGATGCGTTGGAACATGGCGCCGCCAGGATCAGCGGATGAGGAACAGGGGCTGGCCGAACTCGACCGGCTCGCCGTTCTTGACGAGGATCTCCAGGATCTCGAACTCGCGTTCGGCCTTGATCTCGTTCATGACCTTCATCGCCTCGATGATGCAGAGCGTCTTGTCGGCCGAGACGCGGTCGCCGACCTTGCAGAACGGCTCCGCCTCCGGCGACGCGGCGCGGTAGTACGTGCCGAGCATCGGCGACTTGAACACCTCGCCCTGCGGCTCGGCGGCCCCACCGGCTGCTGGCGCCGCAGCGGCTGCTGCGCCGTGCGCTACCGGCATCGCCGGCATGGCCATGGCGGCCGGAGCGGCATAGGCGACGGTCGGCGTCGGGTCCTTGCGGCGGACGCGCCAACGGGTGGCGCCCTCCTCCAACTCGACCTCGACGACGTCCTTGGCCTCCATCAACTCGATCAGCCGCTCGAGGTGGCTGAGGCGATCGTTGGCCGCCGAGGAGGCGGCGGACTTGCCGGACGGGGACGACTTCTTGGGGGGTTCGGGGCGCTTCTTGGCCATCGATCAGTTCTCCGGCGCGGCAACCCGCCGCCGCCGGGCAGCCGGAGAGTGAACGGGGCCGGCGGGTCGGAGTCCAGCGTGCTCTGCCCTCCGTCGTCGGTTGGCCGCCGATCAGACCGTGGCGAACACCGCTTCGGCGATCTGCACGGCGTTGAGCGCTGCGCCCTTGCGCAGCTGGTCGCCGACGAGCCAGAACGTCACGCCCGGGCGGAACACGCGGCCCGCGCGGATGCGGCCGACGGCGACGGCGTCGGTGCCCGCCACCGTGCTCGGCATCGGGTAGCGGCCCATCGCCGGATCGTCGACGACGACCAGCCCGGGCGCTGCGGCAAGCGCTGCCCGCGCGGCCGCCGGCGTCAGCGGCTGCTCGAGGTGCACCGCGACGGCTTCGCTGTGGCAGCGCTCGACCGGCACGCGCACGCACGTGGCGTCGATGCGCAGGTCGGGCAGGCCGAGGATGCGCTGCGCTTCCTCCTGGAGCTTGTCCTCTTCGCCGGTGAAGCCATCGGCGCCGAACGCGTCGACGTGCGGGAAGAGGTTGCCGGCGAGCGGCTGCGGCAGGGCGACGGCCGCAGGCGGGACATCGCCGCGGGCCATGGCCGCGATCCCGGCTCGCAGCTCCTCGATGCCGGGCCGGCCAGCGCCGGACGCCGCCTGGTACGTCGCCACCACTGCCGCGCGCACGCCGGCAACGCGGTGCAGTGGCGCCAGGGCGAGCGTCAGCAGGATCGTCGAACAGTTGGGATTGGCGATCAGGCCCCGGTGACCGCGCAGGGCCGCGCCGTGAATCTCCGGAACAGCGAGCGGCACCGCGGGATCGCGCCGGAAGGCCGTGCTGAAGTCGATGACGACCGCTCCTGCCGCCGCCGCGGCTGGCGCGTGCGCCTGGGCGACCTCGGCGCTGGCGGCGAAGAAGGCGAGATCACAGCCACGCAGGCAACCAACCGACATCGGCAGCACCGGCAGTCCCAGTCGCGCCTCGCCGCCCGCAGTCGAGGCGAACAGCCGCAGTTCGCGCACGGGAAACCGGCGAGCAGCCAGCAACGCCAGCAGCTCCTCGCCCACGGCGCCCGTCGCGCCGACGACCGCGACCGAGAGGCCGCTCATGCGCCGGCGGACGGCGCGTCGTAGACGCCGGACTTGCCGCCGGACTTGTGCAGCAACCGCAGCGACTCGACCACCGCACCGCGGCACCGCGCCTTGACCATGTCGTAGACGGTCAAGGCCGCTATGGCCGCGCCCGTCATGGCCTCCATCTCGACGCCGGTGCCGGCGACCGTCGCGGCCTCGCACGTGATGCGCACGCGGTCCTCGCCGTGCGGCATGAACTCGACGGCGACGTGGCTGACCGGCAGCGGATGGCACAGCGGGATCAACCGCGCCGTGTCCTTGGCGGCTTGGATGCCTGCGACCCGAGCGACCGCGAGCGCTTCGCCCTTGGGCAGTTGGCCGGCGAACAGCAGCGCGCGCGTGTCGGCGTCGAGCCGCACGAGCGCTTCGGCGACGGCGCGGCGAGCGGCCATCGGCTTGCCGCCCACGTCGACCATGTTGGCGCGGCCGCGGGCGTCGAGGTGCGTCAGGCCATCGCCGTACGGAACGGATTCTTCGCTCACGCGGCGGACTCTACCCGCTCGGCCACCGCTTCGTCCCAAGTCCGCCGCCGGCCTTTTCCCCTTGGGCAACGCCGCGCACGGCTCGTATAGAGGCGATGGCGGCGTGCCGCACATCCGACGGCAACGGCCCGTTGGCGCGGCGGTCTCCCCGGCGGCGATTTCCGTGCATCCGGGCGGGACCGAAGGTCGATCCCTTGCGGTCGGCTTCGCGCTCCGCAACCGCCGCTTCCACCGCAGCATGCTCCACGGCATCCAGGTCGTCCCCTTCGCCCGCATCCTCTGGCTCGCGCTCGCGGCTTCGACGCCGGCATTCGCCCAGGACCTCGACGTCCAGGTGCGCGCCCGCCTCGAACAAGCCGAAGCCGCGACGGTCGCCGACGCCTTCGCCCGCGCGCCGGAGCTCGCCGACCTGGCCCCCGAGCAGAACGCCGACGCGTTCCGCGACGTGGTCGTGAAGCAGGCCAAGGAGGTGGGCCCCAAGGCCCGCCTCGCCGCCGCGCTGGCGCTCCGCGACCTGAAGGCCGACGCCACCTACGGCAAGGACCTGCTCGACCTGCTGAAGCCGGTCGCCGGCGGCGAGGGCGAGGACCTGCGCATCGCGGCGATGGTCGTGCTCGGCGACGAGCGGCTGTTCAACACCCGCGTGCTGCCCGACGTGCAGAAGCTGGTCGACGGCATCGCCAAGGACGAGCTGCAGCCGCCGAAGGTGCGCATCGAGGCGGCGCTGGCGCTGTACGGGGTCGGCACCAACGCCCAGCGCGTCACCGCCAAGAACGTGCTCGAGCAGTTCCTGCAGTCGAGCGATCGCGACCTGCAGCAGCGCGGCGCGCTCGCGCTCGCCGAGATCAACATCGAGGGCGGCCCGGCCTGGGCCATCCTGCGCGACATCCAGGACCAGCCCACCGACATGGGCCGTCGCGCCAAGCTGTACCTGCAACGCGAAGAGCAGCGCCGCGAGTTCTCGCAGATGCTGGCGCGGGTGGTCGAGAAGGCGCGCAGCGAGACGAAGCCCGGCGACGGCGGCGCCTACGCGCTGCTCGACGAGCTCAAGCAGCGCATCCGCGCGCTGCACGTCCGCGGCAGCGAGGTCAGCGACGACGAACTGATGGAGTACGCGGCGAAGGGCATGCTGTCGGGCCTCGATCCGCACAGCACGTTCTTCACCAGCGAAGAGTTCCAGAAGTTCTTCTTCGACCTCAACCGCGAGTACGGCGGCATCGGCGCCTTCGTCAACTTCGACCAGGACGGCGACTTCTCGATCGTGCGCCCGATCTACAGCGGCCCTGCCTACAAGGCCGGCATGAAGAGCGGCGACAAGATCCTCGAGATCGACGGCTGGGAGACCGCCGGCCACACGACCGACGAGATCATCACGCGCCTCAAGGGCAGACCCGAGACCTCCGTCTCGCTCAAGGTCTTCCGCCCCGGCTTCCAGAAGCCCGAGGAACTCACCGTCGTGCGCCGCCAGATCAGCGTGCCGGCGATCAACTGGGCGATGGTTCCCGGCGACATCGGCTACGTCGAGCTGATCAACTTCAGCCAGAACATCAGCGAGGAGCTGCGCAAGGCGCTGACCGACCTCGAGCAGCGCGGCGCCAAGGGCATCGTGCTCGACGTGCGCAACAACACCGGCGGCTTCCTCCAGGAGGCGCGCACGATCGTCGAGCAGTTCGTCGCCGGCAAGAAGCTCGTCGTCTACACCGAGGGCCCGGCCGAGCCGCGGCGCAACTACTACACCTCGGATCGCAACCGCAAGGTCTGCGAGCTGCCGGTGGCGGTGCTGACCAACAACTTCTCCGCCTCGGCCAGCGAGATCACCGCCGGCGCGCTGCAGGACCTCAAGCGCGCGACGGTCATCGGCGAGCGCTCCTTCGGCAAGGGCAGCGTGCAGAACATCCTCGACCTCGACAGCGACCCTGCCGAGGAGTTCGAGGACCTGAGCAAGGACCGCGTCTGGCAGGAAGGCGAGCCGTACGAGGACCGCAACAAGAACGGCAAGTACGACCCCGGCGCGCACATCAAGCTGACCATCGCCAAGTACTACCTGCCGAGCGGCCGCTGCCCGCATCGCGAGTTCGACAAGGATGGCCGCATCGTCGATCCGGGTTGGGGCGTCACGCCCGACAAGGTCCTCGACCTGCTGGAGAACAAGCCCGAAGACGCCTGGAAGAACAGCGCCGTGCTGGCGCTGCTGAAGAAGGGCGCCTTCCGCGAGTACGTGAAGAAGCAGCTCGCGGAGAACGAGGCGCTGTTCCGCGAACTCGCCGAGGGCGACGGCGGCGAGACCAAGCGCTATCCCGGCTTCGCGGCCTTCTACGCCGGCCTCGACACCAAGCTGAGCGAGGACGACGTGCGTCGCTGGCTGCGCTACGAGGTCCGCGACCAGGTCAGCGACCTGCGGGGCGCCGTCTACCCGGGCCAGCGCGCGCTCGGCGACCCGCAGGAGGACGCGCAACTGCAGGAGGCCGTGCGCACGATCCTGACGGCGCTGGGCCAGGACATCCGCGCGATCCCGGCCTACCAGAACGTGCTGAAGATCAAGTTCGACGAGGCCAAGAAGGACGAGAAGGGCGGCGCCGCCGCCGGCGACGCCAAGAAGTGAGCGAAGCCGGCCGGCGCAGGCTGTCCCCGCGCCGACGCCGCGGGGACAATCCTGCCCGCATGCGTCTGCTCATCGCCCACGGTCTCGCCTGCTTCCTCGGCTTCGCCGCCGCCGCACCGGCGCAAGCCGCCGCCGCTCCCGCCCCGAACTACAACGAGCACATCGCGCCGATCGTGCTCGGCAAGTGCGCGGGGTGCCACCGTCCGGGCGAGGTGGCGCCGTTCCCGCTGCTGGCGTTCGCCGACGTGCGCAAGCGCGGCCGCAACATCCTGCAGGCGGTCGAGGACCGCTTCATGCCGCCATGGCACCCGGCACCGGGCTACGGCGACTTCCGCAACGAGATGCGCCTCAGCGACGCGCAGATCGCGCTGTTCCGCGATTGGGTCAAGGCTGGCATGCCGGAAGGCCCGCCGGAGAAGGCTCCGAAGCCGCCCGCGTTTCCGGAAGGCTGGCAACTCGGCGAGCCGGACATGGTGCTGCGGACCAGCGGCGCCTACGAAGTCGCCGCCGGCGGTCGCGACGTGTATCGCAACTTCGCCATTCCGGTCGGCCTGACCGAGGACAAGTGGATCACGGCGATCGAGGTCCGGCCCGGCTCGCGCGCGGTGCTGCACCACGTGCTGGTGTTCCTCGACGAGACCGGCGAGGGCCAGCGGCTCGAGGGCAAGGACGGCAAGCCGGGCTTCAGCGGCATGCGCCTGCAGAACGCGCCGCTGATCGCCACCTGGGCGGTCGGCGGCATGCCCGAGCACCTGCCGGAGGGCCTCGCCATCAAGCTGCCCAAGGGCAGCGACCTGGTGCTGCAGAGCCACCTGCACCCCGCGGGCAAGAAGGAGAAGGAACAGACCACGATCGGCCTGCACTTCGCCGACAAGCCGCCGACGCGCACGCTGGTGTCGATCCAGCTGCCGCCGCTGTTCGGCGCCACCGCCGGCCTCGACATCCCCGCCGGCGCCAAGGACTACAAGCTGCAGGACCGCTTCGAGCTGCCGTGCGACGTCGACGCCGTGCAGATCGGCGGCCATGCCCACCAGCTGTGCACGTCGGTGAAGATGTTCGCCGAGACCAAGGACGGCGCCGAGATCCCGCTGCTGCACATCCGCGACTGGGACTTCGACTGGCAGAACACCTACACGTTCCGCGAACTCGTGCGCATCCCCAAGGGCGCGACCTTGCGCGCCGACCTCCGCTACGACAACAGCGCCGACAACCCGGACAACCCCAACAAGCCGCCCAAGCGCGTGCGCTGGGGCCGCGAGACGAGCGATGAGATGGGCAGCGTCACGGTGCTCGTCGCGCCAGCAGACGAGAAGGACGTCGGCGCGCTGCTCGCCGCGGTCGGCGGCAAGAACGCCGAGCGTGCGATCGCGCGCGCCGAGAAGGTCGTCGACGAACAGTTCGACGGCTACGACAAGAACCGCGACGGCAAGCTGGCCAAGGACGAGCTGCCGCGGCAGATGCGCATGTTCTTCGACGGCCTCGACAAGGACGGCGACGGCGGCCTGACGCGCGAGGAAGCCAAGGGCGTCACCGACCTGCTCAAGCAGTTCGGCGCCGGCTTCGGCGGACAGCCCGGCGGCGCGGGTGGCGTGCCGGGCCTGCCGGGCGGCGGCGCCGGC
>JBEITC010000608.1:0-1962 GCA_040375075.1 Planctomycetota bacterium
GGGGGGAGCGGGCTTCGATGCCCATGTCGTTGAAGCGGAACAGGTGCAGCCAGCGGTTGCCGACCAGTTGTCCCACCACCGGATGTGCGGCGATGACCCGGTCGATCGCCTCGCGCGGGGCGTCGATGAACACCGACAGCCGCAGCGGCGCGTGTCGCCACTGCGCGCCATCGTGCACCGACTGCAGCGGCAACCCGATCCGCAGGTCGCCGCCGTTGCCCTCGTAGACGCCGAGGCGTCCGCCGACGACGTCGTGCAACGTCTTGTTGCCGCCGCCGAAGGCCCGCGGGTCGGCGACCGACGCGAAGTACTGCAGGTTGATCCAACTGGCGACCTGCATCGGCGCCGTCAGCAACTGCGTCAGCAGCCCGCCGTCGGCGTCCGTCTGCGCGTCGTAGTCGTGCAGGAACACGCGGCCGCCGAGGTCGAGGTGGCGCGTGCGCGCGCGCGGCGCGAACACCAGCGCGGCGTTGCCGGCGAGGCCCCATTCGGGCCGCACCTGCGCCCAGTCGGCGGCGCGGCGGCGGAGCGCCGCCAGCAGTTCGTCCGGACGCACGGCGATGCCGCCGAGCCCGAGTGACGGGGCCCGTTCGGCGCGCACGGCCTCGCCGGCTTGTTGCAGCCACTGCCGCAGCCGCTCGCGCAGCGGCTCGTCGATCGCCTCGTCGCGGAGCAGGATCTCGTCGGTGGTGGTGTCGTGCTGCGCCGCGAGGAACCGCGTCGCCGCCGGCACCACGATGCCGCGTTGCGCCAGCAGCGGCCGGATGCCCGGCTCCATCAGCGTGCGGGCGAGCAGCCGTGCGTTGTCGAGGCCGCCGTGGCCGCCGCAGGCGCCGCAGTCGAGCGCCGCGGCGTGGGCGTTGTTGCGGCTCGCGCCGGCGTGGCCGACCAGCAGCACCAGCGGCGGCAGGTCGCGCGTCAAACCCATGCCGCGCAGCGCGGCGGCGGCGAGGTCGGCGCGCCGCTGCGCGTCGGTCGCGGCTGCGCCGGTCCAGCACGGCTGCAGCTGCGCGCGCTCGTCGCGCGTGAGGCCGGCGTGCTCGCTGCGGGTCGGCGCGGGCGCCGCGAAGGCGTCGCGGAACAGTGCGCCGAGCGACAGCAGGCCGCAGGTCTCGACGAAGCCGAAGGCGGAGCCGGGCCCGCTGCGGAAGCGCGCCCAACGCTGACGCCAGCCGAGGCGGTCCTTGCGGGCGCTGGCGATCGCGCGCGTGCGCACGCCGTCGGGGCCCTCTTCGCCGGCCTCGAGCGCCGGCGCGAACAGGCCGGGCAGGCGCGGCGTCGCCTCGTGCGCGCCGAGCGGCGTCAGCGCGATCGGCAGGCCGAAGAAGCCGGCGAAGCCGTGCGTCACGACCGCGCCGCAGCTGGCGCGCTCGATGGCGCGGCGCATGCGTTCGGACCGGACGTCGATGCAGAACACCGCCGCCATGGCGACGGTCGTCGCCGGCTCGGACGCGGGCGCTGGCGTGGCGAGCTTCGCCGCGAACTCCGACTGGAAGGCGAGCTCGGCGGCGCGCAGCAGCACGCGGTCGTCGCGCTGCGCCTCGTAGGTGTCGCACAGGCGATCGGTGTGGCGCTGCAGCTGCCGGCGGAAGCGCGACAGGTGGTCGTGCAGGCCGAGGTCGTCGACCAGCAGCGCTTCCCAGCACAGCCGGACGGCCAGCAGCTCGACCAGCGCGTCGTCGTCGCCGCCGCGCAACCGCGCCTGCCAGCGTTCGTGCGCGCACCAGCTCGCCCAGCCGCGCACGGAGGAGAGCAGCGCGCCGAGGTAGTCGACGCGCTCGAGCAGGATCGGATCGATGCCGAGCCGCTCGATCGCGTGGTCGATCGCGTCGCGCGCCTCGGTCGGGATGCGCGCGATCGCCGCCTGCAGCGCTGCGCGGCCCGAGCGGGTCGGAGCGCCGCGCTCCTGCGCGAGGCGCGCGCGCCAGCCGGCGAAGAGGCCCTGGCGGCGGTCGGGCGACC
>JBEITC010000012.1:0-25039 GCA_040375075.1 Planctomycetota bacterium
AACGCCGCGACGCGGGCGGCGATGCCGGGCGGGCTGGCGTCGCCGGCTTGCTGGCAATCGCCGCGAGCACGCGGTCGGCCATCGCCGCCGGCCGCGTCGGCGCCTGCAGCGCCGCGCGCACGGCGGCGACCGTCGCTTCGTACTCGGCGAGGTCGGCGCGCAACTGCGCGTTGACGCGCAGCTCGGCGCGGAAGCGTTCCTGCTCGCGGTCGTTCATGCGGCCGTCGACCCAGTCGGCGAGCCGTTCGTCGGGCAGGCGTTCGGGCGTGCTCATGCGTCGAACCCCTTGAGCAGGTCTTGCAGCAACAGGCGGCCGCGGTGGATGCGCGAGCGCACCGTGCCGGGCGGCACGCCGAGCGCTGCGGCGATGTCCTCGTACGACAGACCGTCCATGTCGCGCAGCACGACCGGCACGCGGAACTCCTCGGGCAGTTCGCGCACGGCCGCGCGCACGCGCGCCGCGAACTCGCGGTCGTGCGCGCGATGCGCCGGGTCCTGCTCGCGGCCCGGCGGATCGAGGTACAGGTCGTCGGTGCCGGCGATCGGCGCGTCGAGCGAGAGCGTGCGCTGGTCGCGCTTCTGCGCGCGGCGGCGGCGCAACTCGCTGATCGCGACGTTGGTCGCGATAGTCGCCAACCAGCCGCTGAAGCGCTGGCCATCGAAGCTCGCGAGCCCGCCATGGACGCGCAGGAACGTCTCCTGGCAGAGGTCCTCGGCGGTCGCCCGGTCGCAGTGCACCACGTTCACGATCACACGCATCACCCGCTCGGAGAACTGGTCGACGAGCGCGCGGAAGGCCTCCAGGTCGCCCTGCTGCGCCCGCTGCACCACGGCGCGCACGGGATCCGCGTCGTGGGCCGCCGCGGCGTCCGCGCCGGAACTCGGCGCAGATCGCAGCGACGTGAGCACCAGACGCCGTCCGCCGGCGCCGGTTCCCGCAGGATCGTTGAAAGGGTCGCGCAAGGGCCGGAGGCGACTCCGAAGCGGGGCCGCGGCACGCGAGCGTACCGGCGGATGCGCCGCCCCGCGAACGCCGCAGCCCGTTGTCGCCAACGCCACCCGCGCCGATGATCGCAGATCGCCATGGCTGCCACCGTGTTCACGTTCCCCTGCCCCTGCTGCGGCAAGATGGTCGAGGTCGACACCCGCTCAGGCAAGGCGCGCGCAGTCCGCGCCGACGAGGCCAAGGGCGGCCGCAGCCTCGACGACCTGCTGGCGTCGCAGAAGAAGGACCAGCAGCGGCTGACCGACCTGTTCGCATCGGCCAAGGACCAGCAGGCCCGGCAACAGGACGCCCTGGACGAGAAGCTGCGGCGGGCCAAGGAAGAGGCCAAGAAGGACAAGGACGACAAGCCGCGCAGCCCGTTCGACCTCGACTGAGCGCGCGCGAGCGCCTTGCCCCTCGCGGCGACGAGCGCAGCGATGCGCCCGCGACGCGGTCTGGCGGCCGCGACATCGCCGCCGCCGCGTGGCGCACCCGCCGTGGGCCGATGTGCGTGGGCCGTGCGCCGCCCCGCCCCCGCCCACCTCGCCCCATGGCCGCTGCGATCGCCTGGCCGTGCGATGCTGGCATGCCTGCCACGAAGACCGCTCGCCACGCCCCCGCCTTGCTCGTCCATCCGCTCGACGGCTTCGACCGTCTCGCGCGCCGGCTCGGTGGCGCTGACGCGGTGCGCGACCTGCTCGGCGGCAAGGGCGCCAACCTCGCCGAGATGCGCACGCTCGGCCTGCCGGTGCCGCCGGGCTTCGCGGTGACCACCGCCGCGTGCCGCGCCTACCTCGGCAGCGGCGAACGCTGGCCGACCGGCCTGTGGAGCGGCGTCGAACGCGCGCTCGCGGCGCTCGAACGGCGAACCGGCAAGCGGCTCGGCGATCCGCGGCGACCGCTGCTGTTGTCGTGCCGCTCGGGCGCGCGCATCTCGATGCCCGGGATGATGGACACGATCCTCAACCTCGGCATGACCGACGCGGTGCGCGAGCAGTTGGCCGCCGACACCGGCGACGAACGCTTCGCACTCGACGCGCACCGACGCTTCGTGCAGATGTTCGGCAAGGTGGTGCTCGGCGCGCCGGAGCAGGCGTTCGAGGACGTGCTGCAACAGGCGCGCGCGCAGCGCGGCTGCGCCGACGACGCCGGCCTGCAGGCGGAGGATCTGCGCGACGTCCTGGGCAGCTTCCAGGCGATCGTCGCGGCGCACGGCACGCAGCCGGTCCCCGCCGACCCGCGCGCGCAGCTGCGGCTGTGCGTCGAGGCGGTGTTCCGCTCGTGGAACGGCAAGCGCGCGCGCGACTACCGCACGGCGGCCGGCATCCCGCACGACCTCGGCACCGCGGTCAACGTGCAGACGATGGTGTTCGGCAACCTCGGCCCGACGTCGGCGACCGGCGTGGCGACGACGCGCAACGTCACCGACGGCAAGAAGGCGATCGAAGGCGACTTCCTGGTGCAGGCGCAGGGCGAGGACGTGGTCTCCGGCACGCGCAAGACGCAGCCGGTGGCGGCGATGGCCGATTGGCAGCCGCGGCTGTGGCGGCAGTTCGTGCGCCACTGCACGACGCTCGAGCGCCACTTCCGCGACGTGCAGGACGTCGAGTTCACCGTCGAGCGCGGCGTGCTGTGGATGCTGCAGACGCGCACCGCCAAGCGCACCGCGCAGGCGGCGGTGCGGATTGCCGTCGACCTCGCCGACGAACGCCGCATCGGCCGCGACGAGGCCTTGCGCCGCGTGCAGCCGGAGCAGGTCGACCGCTTCCTGCATCCGCAGCTCGACGCCGGCGCGCGCACAGCGGCGAAGGCGAACGGCCAGCTGCTCGGCACGGGCCTCGACGTCTCGCCGGGCGCTGCCGTCGGCATCGCCGCCTTCGACGCCGACACCGCCGAGCGGTTGGCCAAGCAGGGCCAGCCGGTGGTGCTGGTGCGCGCCGAGACGCGGCCCGACGACGTGCACGGACTGCTGGCGAGCAAGGGCGTGGTGACGAGCCGCGGCGGCCGCACCAGCCACGCTGCGCTGGTCGCGCGCCAGTTCGGCAAGCCGGCGGTCGTCGGCGCCGCGACGCTGCGCATCGACGAGGCGGCGCGCACGCTGACCGCGCCGGGCGGCGCGGTGGTGCGCGAGGGCGAATGGCTGTCGCTCGACGGCGGCGCAGGCGAAGTGTTCGCCGGCCGGCTGGCGACCATGGCCCCAGGCCTCGACGACCCGAAGCTGCAGCGCCTGCTCGGCTGGGCCGACGCCGTCCGGCGCCTGGGCGTGCAGGCCAACGCCGACCTGCCGGCGGACGCGACGCGCGCTCGCGGCTTCGGCGCCGAGGGCATCGGGCTGTGCCGCACCGAGCACATGTTCTTCGCGCCGGACCGCCTGCCGCTGGTGCAGCAACTGATCCTCGCGAGCGACGCCGCGGAACGGAGCGCCTGCCTCGAACGGTTGCTGCCGCTGCAGCGCGCCGACTTCGCCGGCCTGTTCCGTGCGATGGACGGGCTGCCGGTCACGATCCGCCTGCTCGATCCGCCGCTGCACGAGTTCCTGCCCGAGCACGACGCGCTGCTGCGCGAGACGACCGTGCTGCAGACGCGGCTCGAACTGCACGCCGGCGACGAGCCGGCACAGCGCGCCACGCTCGCCGAGCGGCAGCGCGTGCTCGCCAAGGTCGACGCGCTGCGCGAACAGAATCCGATGCTCGGCCTGCGCGGCGTGCGGCTCGGCATCCACATGCCCGAGCTGGTGCGCATGCAGGTGCGCGCGATCTTCGAGGCCGCCTGCGACGTCGCCGCCGAGGGCGTGCGGCCGCGGCCGAAGGTGATGATCCCGCTCGCCAGCACGAGCGCCGAGCTGGCGGTCGAGCGCGCCGAACTCGAGCCGGTCGTGCAGGAAGTGCTGCGCGCACGCGGCCGCCGCGTCCCCTACGCGTTCGGCACGATGGTCGAGACGCCGCGCGCGGCGCTGGTCGCCGGGCGGCTCGCCGCGCACGCGGCGTTCTTCTCGTTCGGGACCAACGACCTGACGCAGACGACCTTCGGCATCTCGCGCGACGACGCCGCCACCGGCTTCCTGCAGGAGTACCTGCAGAAGGGCATCCTGCGCACCGACCCGTTCGCGACGATCGACCGCGACGGCGTCGGCGAGCTGATGCGCATGGCGATCGCGCGCGGGCGCGCGGCGCGGCCCGACCTCGAGGTCGGCATCTGCGGCGAGCACGGCGGTGAGCCGCGCTCGATCGCCTTCTGCGACGAGATCGGCGTCGACTACGTGTCGTGCTCGCCGTTCCGCGTGCCGGTGGCGCGCTTGGCCGCGGCGCAGGCAGCGCTCGCGCGGCAGACGGCGACGGCGAAGCGCGCCCGCCGTTGAACGGGCGCGGCGCTCAGCGCCAGAAGTAGTGCCAGCCGGCGTCGAACTTCGCTTCGCCGCCGGGCGGCAGCGTCGCCGTCCAGCGGAACTCGGCGAAGCCGTTGCGCTGGAACCACCAGTGCGGCCAGTTCCACCAGCCCCACCACGGGCTCGTCGAGCCGCCCTGCCATGCCTGCACGAGGTCGAGCTGCTTCTGCGCGCCGTCCTGGCCGACGGTGTCGGCGAGGCCGAGCGCGCGGCGCGTGACCTCGACCTCGATCGCCTTCGGCTTGCGGTTGGTCAGCGTGATCGCGCCGACGACGTCGACGCGCGCGTAGTTGTCGTCGCCCAACCGGAACGGGCCGGGATCGCGCTTCGTCTCGCGCTCGTCGGCGTCGACCTTCACGTCGACGGCGACGTTGATCTCGAGGTCGACGGCGGCGCCGCGCGGGGTGTACAGCATCGTGCCCTGCGCCAGCAGCTTGCCGTCGGCGAGCACGAGCGCCGGCGCGGTCGTCAGCGGCGCGTCGCCGGCATTGGTCAGGCGCAGCACGTGGCGGACCTTCGGCGCCGCCATCAGGCGCGCGAGCTCGACGAGCTGCTGGCTCTGCAGGCCCTGGCGCACCTCCATCGGCGGCGCGAACGAGACGTCGAGGCGGTAGAGGTCGCGGTACGGCAGCTCGAACGCGGCGATCGGCAGCACCATGCGCTCGCCCTTGCCGAGGGTCACGTCGCGCAGCGTCCAGACGAACAGATCCTCGGCGCCAGCGCCGCCGGCCACCGACGGCTCCGGCTCGCCGCCCTCGTCGCGGACCGGGCTCGCCGTCTGCGCCATGAATGCGTTGGACAGGCGGTTGCTGAAGAACTGCTGCTGCAGGCCGCCGCGCAGCTGGTCCGCCACCTGCGCGCCTTCCTGCTGCAGCGCGATCGGATCGAGCTCGCCCTGATGGTCGAACTTCGGCACGCCGACCACGAGGTTGACGTTGGCGCCGCGCAGGTCGATCAGGTCGTTCACCAGCGTCGCCTCGAACTGCACCTTGGCCTTGCCGGCGCCATCGACGTCGACGCGGTAGGCCGGGATCCAGCGCAGGCCCTTCTGCACGTACATCACGCCGACCTTGGCCTGCGGACCGCTGCCGGCGACACGCAGCGAAAGGCGCGGCTTGCGCTCCTCTATGGCGATGCGGCCGGTGTACTCGCCGCGGACCTCCAGCTCCTTGACCGAGCCGAGCGGCAGCGCGCGCGTGCCCATCGCCGTCTGCACCAGCAGCAGCTCGCCGTCGCTCGCCGACGGCAGCTCCTGGCGCGAGGGCACGCCGAGCAGCTTGCCCTCGATGCGCTCCTTGTCGACGGTCACGACCAGCGCGTCCTTGCCGGCGTTGGCGCGGGCGAGCTGGCGCAGGTCCATGACCGTCGCCTCGCTGCGCGTCGTCTTCATGCCGGCCACGGCGCTGACCAGCCGCGCGCCGTCGACGGCGTAGGGCCAGAACGCGCCCAGCAGCGGCTGCGGCAGTTCATCGAGCACGATCTCCTGGCCATCCGCGGCGGCGAGCGGCCGCTCACGCAGCACCCAGGCGTGGCCGTCCTTGAAGACGGTGACCTCGCGCACGGGCAGCGGATCCTCGGCGCTGCTCGATGGCCGCGGCGCCTGCGCGACGCAGGCGGCCAGCAGGAGGAACGGGAACGACAGCGGCAGGGCGTTCATGGCGGCGCGACAACGTTGCCGCGCCGCCGGAGTTCCCACAAGGCGAAGACCGGCGGGCCGACCGGTCAGCCGTCGCCGCCGACGCGCTTCTTGCTCGGCGGCTCTTCGACCGCCTTCGCGCGCAGGAACTCGCGGTTCATCTCCGCGATCACGCGCACCGGGATCTCCTTCGGACAGGCGGCCTCGCACTCGTTCTGGTTGGTGCAGTTGCCGAAGCCTTCCTTGTCCATCGCCGCGACGAGGTTGCGGGCGCGCGCCTCGCGCTCGACCCGGCCCTGCGGCAGGTGCGCGAAGTGCGACACCTTGGCGCCGACGAACAGCATCGCCGAGGCGTTCTTGCACGCCGCGACGCAGGCGCCGCAGCCGATGCAGGTCGCCGCGTCGAACGCGCGATCGGCGTCGGCCTTGGGCACCGGGATGGCGTTGGCGTCCTGCGGCGCGCCGGTGTTCACCGAGATGAACGCGCCGGCCTGCACCACGCGGTCGAACGCGCTGCGGTCGACCATCAGGTCCTTGACCACCGGGAACGCCTTGGCGCGCCACGGCTCGATCCAGATCTCCGCGCCGTCGCGGAAGCTGCGCATGTGCAGCTGGCAGGTCGTCGTGCCCGACTGCGGGCCGTGCGGCTCGCCGTCGATCATCAGGCTGCAGGAGCCGCAGATGCCTTCGCGGCAGTCGTGATCGAACACGACCGGCTCCTCGCCCTTCTTGATCAGCTGCTCGTTGAGGACGTCGAGCATCTCGAGGAACGACATGTCGGGCGACACGCCGTCCAGCTCGTAGCGCGCCATGCGGCCGTCCTGCTGGAAGTCGGCAGCCGTGCTGCGCTTGCTCTGGCGCCAGATGTGGAGGGTGAGCTTCATCGTCGTGTTCCCCGTCACTTGTAGCTCCGCACGGCGAGGTGCACGTTCTCGAAGTGCAGCTGCTCCTGGTGGCGCACGGCGTCCTTCGGATCGCCCTTGTGCTCCCAGACGGCCGCGTGGCAGAAGTTCTGGTCGTCGCGCCGGGCCTCGCCGTCGTCCTGCCATTCCTCGCGGAAGTGGCCGCCGCACGACTCGCGGCGCTCGAGGGCGTCGCGGCACATCAGTTCGCCGAACTCGAGGAAGTCGGCGACGCGGCCGGCCTTCTCGAGCGACTGGTTGACGTTCATGCCGTCGCCGAGCACGCAGACGTCCTTCCAGAAGTCGGCGCGCAGGCCTTGGATCGACGCGATCGCCTCCTTGAGGCCCTTCTCGCTGCGGGCCATGCCGCACTTGCTCCACATGATCTTGCCGAGCGTGCGGTGGAAGTCGTCGACGGTGCGCTTGCCGCGGATGCCGAGCAGGCGCTTGGTCATCTCGGCGACGCTGGCCGCCGCCTGCGCGAACTCCGGCCGCTTGCCGTCGACGCTGCCCGGCTTCTGGCCGGCGAGGTAGCCGCCGATCGTGTACGGGATGACGAAGTAGCCGTCGGCGAGACCCTGCATCAGGGCCGAGGCGCCCAGCCGGTTGGCGCCGTGGTCGGAGAAGTTGGCCTCGCCGCAGACGAACAGGCCCGGGATCGTCGACTGCAGGTCGTAGTCGACCCACAGCCCGCCCATCGTGTAGTGCACGGCCGGGAAGATGCGCATCGGCTGCGAGTACGGGTCCTCGGCCGTGATCTTCGCGTACATGTGGAACAGGTTGCCGTACCGCGCCGCGATCGCGTCCTTGCCCAGGCGCTGGATGCTGTCGCGGAAGTCGAGGTAGACGCCCAGTCCCGTGTCGCCGATGCCGCGGCCTTCGTCGCAGACCGTCATGGCGGCGCGCGACGCGATGTCGCGCGGCGCGAGGTTGCCGAAGCTCGGGTACTTGCGCTCCAGGTAGTAGTCGCGCTCGTTGTCCGGGATGTCGGCGGCCTTGCGCTTGTCGCCCGGCTTGAGCGGCACCCAGACGCGGCCGTCGTTGCGCAGCGACTCCGACATGAGCGTCAGCTTGCTCTGGTGGTCGCCGCTGACCGGGATGCAGGTCGGGTGGATCTGCGTGTAGCACGGGTTGGCGAAGCCGGCCCCGCGCCGGTGCGCGCGCCACGTCGCCGTGACGTTGCAGTTCTTCGCGTTGGTGCTGAGGTAGAAGACGTTGCCGTAGCCGCCGGTGCACAGCACGACGGCGTCGGCCGCGTGCGTGCGGATCTCGCCGGTCTGCAGGTCGCGGACGACGATGCCCTTGGCGTGGCCGTCGACGACCACGACGTCGAGCATCTCGGTGCGCGGGAACATCTTCACGGCCTTGAGGCCGATCTGGCGCGAGAGCGCCGAGTACGCGCCGAGCAGCAGTTGCTGGCCGGTCTGGCCGCGCGCGTAGAACGTGCGGCTGACCTGGGCGCCGCCGAAGCTGCGGTTGTCGAGCAGGCCGCCGTACTCGCGCGCGAACGGCACGCCCTGCGCGACCGCCTGGTCGATGATGTTCACCGACAGCTCGGCGAGGCGATGGACGTTGGCCTCGCGGGCGCGGAAGTCGCCGCCCTTCACGGTGTCGTAGAACAGCCGGTACACCGAGTCGCCGTCGTTGCGGTAGTTCTTGGCGGCGTTGATGCCGCCCTGCGCGGCGATGCTGTGCGCGCGGCGCGGGCTGTCCTGGAAGCAGAAGCACTCGACCTGGTAGCCGAGTTCGGCCAGCGACGCGGCGGCCGAGGCGCCGGCGAGGCCGGAGCCGACGACCAGCACCTTGTACTTGCGCTTGTTGGCGGGGTTGACGAGCTTCAGCTCGAACTTGCGGTTGCTCCACTTCTCGTGGATCGCGCCGGACGGGATCTTGGAGTCGAGCTTCATGATCAGGCCCCCTTCACGATGCCGAGGAGGACGGACAGGGCCAGGAAGGCGTTGCCGCCGGCGATCGCCAGCGCGAGCACGACCGACAGCGAGCGCACCATCGGCGTGTAGCGGCCGTGGTGGAAGCCGAGCGTCTGCGCGAGGCTCTGGATGCCGTGGCTCAGGTGCAGGAACAGCACGATCTGCGCGGCGACGTACGCCGCGACGATCGCCGGATTGGCGAAGCTGGCGGTGACCATCGCGAAGACGTCGTGGCCGCCGGCCCCGGCCGCCTTCTTGGCGACGTCGGCGCCGTGCACCGCGCCGAAGGTGAAGTGCGCGAGGTGGTAGACGACGAACGCCCCCACCGTCAGGCCGCTCAGCACCATCGAGCGCGAGGCCATCGTCGCCTGCATCGTCGCGCCCTTGGCGTAGGCCACCGGCCGCGCCGCCTTGTTGGCGCGCGACAGGCGGATCGCCGTGGCGACGTGCAGCACGAAGACCACCAGCAGGCCGATGCGCGCGACCCACAGCAGCGGGCCGAGGTCGTGCAGCATCTTCGCGTAGCTGTTGATGGCGTCGGCGCCCTTCAGCAACTGCAGGTTGCCGAGCAGGTGGGCGACGACGAACCCGAAGAGCAGCAGGCCGGTGACCGCCATGGTCGCCTTGCCGCCGATCGACGACCGCCAGAAATCCGTCATCCAGGTCATGGGGAGCGCCGAAGGATCGGCAGGTCGCGTTTCGATTGCAACACCGTGCCGGATGCGGGCCTACGGATCAGCTCCGCAACGGCGTCTTGCCCATCGCGACGAGCGTGCGCAGGGCATCGGCCGGGCGCACGTCGAGCCGCCGCAGCGTCGCCGGGTCGAGCAGGAGCAGCCTGCCGTTCGTCGGATTGGGCGCGCTCGGCACGAAGACCAGCGTGCGGCGCTCGCCGCCGGGCCCATCGGTCTCGCCGGTGACGAAGCCAATTTGTTCGCCACCGTCACAGGTCACCGTGACCACGCCCTGGAAGAAGCGCTCGCGGCCGCTGTCGTAGCCGAGCACCTCCTTCAGCGACTGGTACAGCGTGCCGAGCAGCGGCAGGCCCTCGAGCACGCGGTCGGCGGCGCGCCACAGCCAGCGCCCGACGAAGGTCGTGACCACGAGGCCGACGGCGTACACCGCGGCGGCGGCGAGCAGCAGGCCGAGCCCCGGGAAGTACCACGCGACCTGCGACCGCCACGACGCCGACAGCGCGCCTTCGAGCCAGGCGATCGCGAACACGACGCCGCCAGCGGGCAGGAGCGCGACGATGCCGGCTAGGAAGCAGCGCGTGACGTGGCTGGCGAGGGCGTTCATGGCGGCGCGCAGCATACGGCGATGGTCCAGGCGCGCACCGCCGGCGGCGATCGGGTAAGCACTCCCGCATGCCACCGTCCGAGGCAAAAGCGCGGTCCGCGCGGCGCAGCTACGCGCCGCTGGCGCTGCGCTTTGGCGCCGGCGTGCTGGCGCTCGGCGCAGCGCTCGGGGCCGTGCTGCTGCTGTGGCTCGAACCGCGCACCGCGCGCGCGCTCGCGGGCGTCGGCGCGGACTTCCTGCGCGAAGGCTCGGCGGCGATGCGCGCGCTCTCGCACGATCAATCGCTGCAAGCGAGCGACCTGCTCGTCGACGTCCTGCGCGCGTCGGCGACGGACCGCCGCAAGGCGCTCGACGCGCTGCCGCTGCAGGGCCTCGCCGGCGACGCCGAGGCCGTGCGCGCGGCGATCGCCGCCGACGACGATCGCCGCAGCGCGCACGAGCGCCAGAACGTCGTCGCGCTGGTCGACAGCAGCCGGCGCAACGCCGAGGCCTCGATCGACGCGCGGTTGCGCGCGCTCGACATGGCGCAGAAGGCGCGCACCGACGAGTTCGTCGCCGAACTGCGCCGCAGCCACCTGCTGCTCGTCGGCGGCGCGCTGCTGCTGACGCTCGCGGGCCTCGGCTTCGCCGTGCACCGCGTCGTCGTGGCGCCGGTGCAGCGCCTGCGCCGGCAGGCGCAGCGCGTCGCGGCCGGCGACCTCGCCGCCCTGCCGACGCCGCCGGTGCGCGACGAACTCGGCCTGCTGGCCGGCGACTTCGCGGCGATGACGGCGCAGCTGCGCGCGGCGCGCGCCGACCAGCAGCAGTTCGCCGACAGCCTCGCGCAGCAGGTCGCCGACAAGACCTCCCACCTCGAACGCGCGCTCGCCGACCTGCGCGCCTCGCACGCGCAACTTGCCCAGGCCGAGCGGTTGGCGGCGCTGGGCACGCTCGCCGGCGGCGTCGCCCACGAGTTCCACAACGTCATCGGCGGCATCCGCGGCTGTGCCGCGGACCTCGCGGCCGACGAGCCGGACCACGGCCGCAAGGAGACGCTCGCCGTCATCCTGCGCGCCGCCGACCGCGCCACCGCGATCGTGCGCGAGCTGCAGCGCTTCGCCCGCCGCTCGCTCGACCAGCGCGCCGACTGCGACGTCGCCGCCGTGCTCGCCGACGCCTTGAAGCTGTGCGAACCGGCGGCCCGCCGCCAGGGCGTCGACGTCGCTCGCGCCGGCGACGCCCGTCTCGTCGTGCGCGGCGACGCCGACGGCCTGCACCAGGTCTTCGTCAATCTGCTGGTCAACGCGCTGCAAGCGATGCCCGACGGCGGCACGCTGCGGGTCGCCGCGACGCGCATGGGCGACGAGGCCGTCGTCACCGTCGCCGACACGGGCGGCGGCATCGCCGCCGAGCACCTGCCGCACGTGTTCGAGCCGTTCTTCACCACCAAGCGCGACGCGCGCGAGCCGGGCCAGGGCGGCTCGGGCCTAGGCCTGTCGGTGTCCTACGGCATCGTCGCCGCGCACCAAGGTCGCATCGAAGCGGCGTCGACTCCGGGTGCTGGCGCCACGTTCACCGTGCGGCTGCCGCTCGCGGCGTCCTGACCGCACCGTCGCGCCAGCGCCCGCTCAGCGCGGCGATGTCGTGGACGGCGGTGTCGACGACGGCGATGTCGACGACGGCGACGACGACGACGGTTCGGCCGCCGGTTCGAGGACGCGCGCGCAGGTGGCGACGAGCCGCTCGGCGCGCACCGGCTTGGTCTCGTAGCCATCGCACCCTTCGGCGAGGCAGCGCTCGCGGTCGCCCTCCATCGCGTGCGCGGTGAGCGCGACGATCGGCCGCTGCCAGCCGGAGCGGCGCAGGGCCCGCGTCGCGGTGTAGCCGTCCATCACCGGCATCTGCATGTCCATCAGCACGAGGCCGAACGGCGCGCCGGCGGCGTCGGCCGACCGCGCCGCGTCGATGGCCTCGACGCCGTTGGTGGCGGTGGCGACGTCAGCGCCCGCCTTGCGCAGGATCGTCGTCAGCAGCCGGCGGTTGTCCGCGCCGTCCTCGACCAGCAGGATGCGGCCGGCGAGGCGGCCGCGCGGTTGCGCGTTCGCCGTCGGCGCGACCGGCGGCGCCGCTTCGCCCGGCGTGGCGAGCCACGGCCCGATCGCGAGATCGCCCGACGGCACCAGCAGGGAGAACGTGCTGCCCTCGCCCGGCGCGCTGCGCAGGATCACGTCGCCGCCGAGGCACTTGGCGAGTTGACGGCTGATCGACAGCCCGAGTCCCGTGCCGCCGAACCGCCGCGACGTCGACGCGTCGGCCTGGACGAACGGCTCGAACAGCGCCGACTGCCGCTCGGTCGGGATGCCGATGCCGGTGTCGACGACGTGGAACGCGAGGCACGGCCCGGTCGCGGCGTCGACCGACTCGACCTGCAGGCTGACGCTGCCCGTGGCCGTGAACTTGATCGCGTTGCCCAGCAGGTTGAGCAGGATCTGCCGCACGCGCATGCCGTCGGTCAGCATCGTCCGCGGGCACGGCGTCACGAAGCGCAACTCGAGCGGCAGGCCCTTCTCGGCCGCCGCCGGCCGCATCATCGACACGACCTCGGCGAGCAGCGCCGGCACGTCGGTCGGCGACGCGTCGACGAGCAGCTGCCGCGCTTCGAGCTTGCTGAGGTCGAGCACGTCGTTGACGAGTTGCAGCAGGTGGTGGCTGTTGCGTTCGAGCACCTGCACGTGCTGCTGGCGGTCGTCCTCGGAGCACGCCGGATCGCGCAGCAACTCGGCGTAGCCGAGGATCGCCGTCAGCGGCGTGCGGATCTCGTGGCTCATGTTGGCCAGGAACTGCAGGCGCGTGCGCGCCGCCGACTTGGCGGCCTGCAACGCGGCGGCGAGCTCGCGCGTGCGCTCGGCGACGTGCAGCTCGAGCCGGCGTTCGCGCTGGCGGGCCTCGCGCAGCAACTCGCGCTTGCGGCACAGCGCGGCGGCGAGTTGGCGCACCTCGACCGCCTCGAACGGCTTCTTCAGCACCAGCAGCTTGTCGGTGGCGCCGAAACGCTCGGCGAGGTCGGCGACCGGCAGGTCGGCGAAGCCGCTGACGATCACCACCTGCAGGTCGGCGTCGATCGTCCACAGCCGTTCGACGGTCGCGAAGCCGTCGATGCCGGGCGGCATGTGCATGTCGACGAACGCCACCGCATAGCCGCCGCTCGCCGTCGCCGACGCGACCGCGTCGATCGCCTGCTGGCCCTGGCTCGCGAGCGTCAGCTCGGGCCGGAACTCGTCGGCGTCGCCGCCGGTCGTGGCCGGCGACCGCAGGATGGCGCGGTAGGTCGCCAGCACGGCCGGTTCGTCGTCGACGACGAGGATGCGCGGCGCCCGCACGGTCATCGACGGCCCCCTCGCCGCCGCGGCGGCTGGGCGCAGGCGGCACGGCGGGCGCAGGCGCTGGTCGGGACCGGACGCATCGGGATCTCGGGCTCCATCGGGCTGCCGTCCCGCGCGACCTGAGACCGGCCGCAGACGCCGTCCGCATGGGAGCCACGCGGTCCACCGGGCCGCGTTACGCCGCCGGAACGGCGGTGTCGCAGATCCGGCACAGGGCGCCGTTGAGAACGGCGCTTGCCGGCCGCCGGGGCCGTCGCGCACGATTCGTGCAAGCGCCCGCGCATGACTCCCCCACGCCCTGTCCGCATCCTCGTCGCCGACGACGAGGAGAGCATGCGCCACTTCCTCGATCGCGGCCTGCGCCGCGCCGGCTACGACGTGACGACGGCGGCCAGCGGCAACGAGGCGCTGCGGCGCTGGGACGCCGCGCCCTGCGACCTCGCCGTGCTCGACCTGCGCATGCCCGACGGCGACGGCCTCGCCACGCTGGCGCAGCTGCGCTCGCGCGCGCCCGACGCGGCGGTCGTGCTGATGACGGCGCACGGCAGCGTCGCGTCCGCCGTCGAGGCGATGCACCTCGGTGCCGCCGACTTCCTGGCCAAGCCGTTCCCGATCGAGGAACTGCTGCTGCGCGTCGAGCGCGCGCTTCAGGTCGCCGCGACGAAGCGCGAACGCAGCGAGCTGCGCACGCTGGTCGCAGCGCCCGACGCCGGCGTCGGCATGGTGACGCAGAGCCCGGCGCTGGCCGAGCTGCGCCGGCAGGTCGATCTGCTGGGCGCCAGCGACGCGACCGTGCTGCTGACCGGCGAGTCCGGCGTCGGCAAGGGGCTCGTCGCCAAGGCGCTGCACCTGCGCTCGCCGCGCGCCGGCGGGCCGTTCGTGGCGATGAACTGCGCCGCCGTGCCCGACACGCTGTTCGAGAGCGAGCTGTTCGGCCACGAGGCAGGAGCCTTCACCGGCGCGCGGGCGAAGAAGGCCGGCCTGCTGCAGCGGGCCCACGGCGGCACGCTGTTCCTCGACGAGATCGGCGACATGAGCCTCGCCGCGCAGGCCAAGATCGAGCGCTTCCTCGTCGATCGCGAGTTCCTGCCGCTCGGCGCCCAGGCGCCGGTGCGCGTCGACGTGCGCGTGCTGGCGGCGAGCAACCGCGACCTGCCGGCGATGGCGCAGGCGGCGACCTTCCGGCCCGAACTCCTGTGGCGCCTCGACGTCGTGTCGCTGCGCGTGCCGCCGCTGCGCGAGCGCCGCAGCGACGTGCCGGCGCTGGTGGCGCAGACGCTGCAGCGCCTCGCCCGCGACGGCGCCCCGGTGCGCACGCTCAGCCCGGACGCGATGGCGGCGCTGACCGCCTACGACTGGCCGGGCAACGTGCGGGAGCTCGAGAACCTGGTCGAGCGCATGGTGGTGTTCGCCGGCCCGCGGGCCGAACTCGGCGTCGCCGACCTGCCCGCCGACGTGCTCGGCCGCGCCGACGCGGTGCCCCCGAGCGACCCCAGCGACGACCCGTACGAGGCCGCGCGCGTGCGCTTCGACCGCATCTACTTCACCAACCTGCTCAAGCGCTGCGGCGGCAGCATCACCGCCGCCGCCGACCGCTCGGGCATCTCGCGCGGGCACCTGCACCGCCGCCTGCGCGAACTCGAACTCGACGTCGAGACGATCCGCCGCACCGCCAAGGGCGCCGACCCGGCGTAGGGTTGGCACGGTCCTTGCCTTGGACCGCCCGTCATGCGCGCCCGACCCCACCCGCTGTTCGCCGCTGCCGCCGCGGTGGCCCTCGCGACGGCCTGCAACACCCCCGCCCCGGCGCCGGCCGTCCCGCCGGTCGCCGCGCCCGCGCTTGCCGCTACGAAAGCGGAACATCTGCCCGGTCTGCACAACGTCGTCGCCTACGCGCCGGACGTGGTCGGCGGCGGCCAGCCGGAGGGTGAGGAAGGGCTGGTGACGCTGAAGGGCATGGGCATCAAGACCGTGGTCTCGGTCGATGGCGCCACCCCGGACGTCGCCAACGCCGAGAAGCTCGGCATGCGCTACGTGCACCTGCCGATCAGCTACGACACGGTCACGCCCGAGCGCCAGCAGCAGCTCGCGCAAGTGCTCGCCAACTGCGACGGCCCGATCTACGTGCACTGCCACCACGGCAAGCACCGCAGCGCCGCAGCGCTCGCCACGGCGCTGGTCCGCGCGGGCGCGCTGACGCCGGACGCCGCCAAGGCGCGCATGACGGTCTCCGGCACGGCCAAGGAGTACACCGGCCTGTGGGAAGCGGTCGCGGCGGCGCAACCCCTCGACGCCGCGGCGCTGAAGGCCGACCCCAAGTCGTTCCCGTCGGTGATGAAGGTCACCGGCCTCGTCGCGACGATGGCCGAGATCGACGCCGTGATCGACCTCGTCAAGCAGGCGAAGGACGCCGGCTGGAAGGCCCCCGCCGACCACCCGGACCTCGTCGCCACCAAGGAGACGGCGCGGCTCGCCAAGCTGTTCGCGGCGCTGACCGACGACGCCGAGAGCAAGGCGTTCCCCGCCGACTACCAGGGCAAGCTGCAGAAGTCGATCGCGGCGAGCGCGGCGCTCGACGCCGCCGTGCGCGGCAGCGACGCCGCCAACGCCGAGAAGCACCTCGCCGCCCTGAGCAAGGGCTGCAAGGAGTGCCACGTCACCTATCGCGACAAGTGATCGGCGACCGCATCCCCCGACCGTCCGCCGCTCCGTCCGCCAGCCCCCCGATCCCCGCGACCCCTGCCATGCGCCACCTCGCCGCCCTCGCCCTGTTCGCCGTCGCTGCTGCTTGCGGCGGCGAGCCCGGCCCCACCATCTACGTCGCGCTCGACGAACAGTTCAGCCGGCCGTTGCTCGACCGCTACGGCAAGGAGCTGCAGCTCGACCTGACGCAGCGCCACGACACCGAGGCGGCGAAGACCGTCGGCCTCGTCAGCGCGCTGCTCGAGGAGCGGAGCAACCCGCGCGCGACGGTGTTCTGGTGCAACGAGCTGGCGCAGGCGGTGCGGCTCGCGCAGGCCGGCGTGCTAGCACCGTACGACAGCCCCGCTGCCGCCGACCTGCCCGAGCGCTGGCGCGCCGCCGACCGCCGCTGGTTCGCGTTCGCCGCGCGCGCGCGCATCCTGATCGTCAACACCGAGCGTCTGCCCGATCCGGCGAGCTGGCCCAAGAGCTACAAGGACCTGCTCGACCCCAAGTGGAAGGGCCGCTGCGCCGTCGCCAAGCCGCTGACGGGCACGACGCTGACGCACTTCACCGCGCTGCGGCAAGCGCTCGGCGAGGACGCGTTCGGCAAGCTGCTCGACGGCATGTTCGCCAACGACGTGCAGTTCCTGCAGAGCAACGGCGCGACGATGCGCGCGGTGCGCGACGGCCAGCTCGACTGGGCGTTCACCGACACCGACGACTACCACGTCGCCAAGCAGAAGGGCCACAAGGTCGCGTGCGTGTTCCCCGACCAGGAAGACGGCGGCCTCGGCACGATGCTGATCCCCAACGCCGTCGGCCTCGTCGCCGGCGGCCCGGACCAGGACGGCGGCAAGCGCCTGATCGACCGCATCGTCGGCAAGGAGACCGAGGCGCTGCTCGCCGCCGCCGAAGGCGCGCAGATCCCGCTGCGCAGCGGCGTGACGGGCCCGCAGGACCCGGCGATCAAGGCCGTCGGCGGCTTCCGCGAGATGGCGTGGGATCCGGCGCAGACGGCGACCGAACTGGCGCGCTGCAACCAGGAATTCAGCAAGCGCTGGGGCAAGTGACGTGAACTCGCCGGGACGCAGCGATCTGCCGAGCCGCGCGCCGCTGTGGTTGGCGCTCGCGTTCGTCGGCGTGTTCGCGCTGGTCCCGCTGCTGCAGCTGCTGCTGCAGACCGTGCAGTCGCCCGCCGGCCTGACGCTGTCGGCGTGGCGCGCGCTCGCCGACGACCAGAACCTGCTGGCGCAGATCGGCGCGTCGCTGCAGCTCGGCGTCGCCGCGACGGCGCTGTCGCTGCTGCTCGGCGGCGCGCACGCGTGGCTGACGATCGGCCGCGACCTGCCGGGCGCCCGTTGGCTCGCGCCGCTCGGCGTGGCGCCGCTGGTGGTGCCGCCCATCTTCATCGCGATGGGCTTCGCCGACCTGTTCCCAGCGCCGGGCTTCTGGCCGTGCGCGATCCTGCTCGGCATCGCGCACGCGCCGTTCGTCGCCGTGCTGGCGGCGCGCGGCCTGCGCAGCGTCGACGGCCGCGCCTACGAGTCGGCGTGGCTGCTGCGCGGCCGCGCCCGCGCCGAGCTGTGGTTGCTGCGCGCGATCGCGCCGGAGCTGCTCGCCGGGTGCCTGCTGGCGTTCCTGTTCACCGTCGCCGACCACGGCGTGCCGGAGTTCCTGACCGTCAAGGGCAAGACCTGGCACACCTATGCCGAAGGCGTGTTCGCGCGCTGGAACCGCCGCGCGGTCGGCACCACCTTCGAAGAACTGCAGAGCCCGATCGTCGCGGCGCTGCCGTTCGTCGCGAGCCTCGGCTGCCTGTTGTGGGCGGCGCTGCGGCTGCGCGCGCAGGCGCCGGATCGAGGCGTCGTGAAGCCGCTGCCGGTCCGCGAACTCGGCGCGTGGCGCTGGCCGGCGCTGCTGCCGCCGCTGCTCTACCTCGCCGCCGGCGTGGCGATGCCGGTGCTCGTGCTCGGGCGCTGGGCGATGGGCTCGGCGCAGAAGGTCGAGCCGATGGGCCTCGCCTACGCGCGCCAGAGCTTCCAGAAGGCGATGGACCAGGGCCTGCCCGACCTGCTGCACTCGCTCCTGCTCGCGCTCGGCGTCGCCGTCGCGGTCGTGCTGCTGGCGCTGCCGCTGGCGCGCGCTTCGGCCCGTCGCCGCCCGGCGCTCGAACTGCTCGCCGCGCTGCCGGCGGCGGTGCCGTCGATACTGCTCGGCATCGCGCTGATCCGCTCGTTCCACGACGGCCCGCTGCTGCGCCTGTTCGGCGCGCGCTTCGACCAGAGCTGGTTGTTCGCCGGCTGCGCGTACGCCGCGCGCTTCCTGCCGTTCGCGGCGCTGACGCTGGCTTCGCAGTGCCGCCGCCTGCCGCTCGCCGCCGAAGAGGCCGGCGCGTTCGTCGCGCGGCCGCCGTTCGTGCGGGCGCTGCGGTTGCACATCGCGCCGCTGCTGCCGGCGGCGTGGAGCGCGTGGGCGCTGGCGTTCGTGCTGGCGCTGCGCGAACTCGATCTCGCCGTCGTGCTGCCGGCCGCCAACGCCACCGCCGTGCGCCGACTCGCCAACGCGGTGCACTTCCAACACGAGGACTGGAGCGGCGTCATCGCGCTGCTGCTGCTCAGCCTCGCCGTGCTGGTGCCGCTGGTGCCGACCGTGCTCGCCGGCCGTAGGCTCTCTTCGCTGTCCTGATCGCCCGACTTCCGGATCGAACCGCACCGACCATGACCCGCTCCGTCGCCGTCACCGACCTGCGCCTGCAGCGCCCGGGCTTCACGCTCGGGCCGCTGTCGTTCGCAGTCCCCGCCGGCGGGCGGCTCGCCATCGTCGGCCCGTCGGGCAGCGGCAAGACCACGCTGCTGCGCGCCCTCGCCGGCCTCGACCGCCCCGACGCCGGCGCGATCCGGATCGGCGAACAGACGGTCGTCGACGGCGCGACGTGCGTGCCACCCGACCGCCGCGGCGTCGGGCTCGTGTTCCAGGACGGCGCGCTGTGGCCGCACATGACGGCGCTGCAGCACCTGACGTTCGCAGCACCCGGCCTTGGCGCCGACGGCGCGCGCGCGCTGCTGGCCAAGGCCGGCCTCGCGAGCCACGCCGACAAGAAGCCGGTCGCGCTGTCGGGCGGCGAAGCGCAGCGGCTGGGCGTCGTGCGCGCGCTCGCGCCGAGCCCTTCGGTGCTGCTGCTCGACGAGCCGCTGCGCTCGGTCGACGTGCACCAGCGCGACGCCATGGCCTTGCTGCTGCGCGGCCTCGCCGACGAGCGCGGCCTGACGACGATCCTGGTCACGCACGACCGCGACGAAGCGCTGTCGCTGGCGACCGACCTCGTGGTGCTGCACGGCGGCCAGCTGGTCGAAGCCGGCCCGGCGCTCGACCTGCTGCGCGCGCCGCGCACCGCCTTCACCGCCGCCTTCCTCGCCGGCGCCGCCTGCCTGCCGACGACGGCGCGCGGCCGCGAGGTCGACACGCCCTTCGGGCCGTTCCCCCGGCCGGACGGCGAGGCCGGCGACCTGCGCCTCGTGCTGTTGCCCGGCGAAGCGCGCGCGACCGCCGCCGGCGACGGCCCGGTGGCGAAGGTCCTGGCGACGACGCCCGATGGCGCGGCGTTCCGGGTCCGCGCCGCCCTCGGCGACCAGATCGTGCACGCGACGGCGACCGCGCCGTTCCGTCCTGGCGAGTCCGTCCGACTCGGCCTCGCAAGCGCCCCGCGCTTGCTCCCTTGGCAAGCTGCCCGCCCCGCCCCATCCACCCGCCCATGAACCTTCCTACCCGCATCGTCCTCGTCGCGTCCGTGCTCGGCGCGTTCGGCGGCGCCATCGCGTGGCTGTCCGGCGGCCAACCCGCCCAGGCCATCCACGCCGCCGGCGCCGTCCGATGGGAGTCGTCGGCGCAGTGCCGCGACTGCCACCAGGACGTCTACGACGAGTGGTTCGGCTCGCACCACCAGATCGCGTACACCAACCCCGAGGTGCGCGACCTGAGCGACGACTTCCGCAAGGAAGAGTGCATGGACTGCCACCTGCCGCGGCCGCTCGCGGTCACCGGCTTCGGCAAGCGCACGCTGCCGCGCCGCACGCACTTCGACGAAGGCGTCAGCTGCATCAGCTGCCACCTCGGCGCCGACGGCGGCATCCTCGGCCGCAACGACCGACCGGAGGTGCCGTGCAAGCCGCAGCGCAGCGCCGAGTTCCTCGCCGCCGAAGCCTGCGCCTCGTGCCACAACCAGCACGGCACGACCGACCAGTGGCGCGCCAGCCACTTCGCGCAGCAGGGCACCGACTGCTCGTCGTGCCACATGCCGCAGGTCGAACGCACGCGCAAGGACGGCAGCAAGCGGCAGGGCCGCAAGCACGTCTACGAAGGCGGCCACGACGTCGCGACGCTGAAGAAGGCGAGCGAGTTCGACGTGCGCAAGGACGGCGACGGCGTCGTGCTGTCGCTGCGCAATGTCGCCGCCGGGCACAACTTCCCCACCGAGGAACGGCATCGCGCCGTCGACATGATGGTGCGCTTCGTCACCGCCAGCGGCGCGGGCGAGTGGCAGCGCGCGTGGCGCTTCCGCCAGCCGTACCGCGACGAGACGACGCCGATCAACCCGGGCAACGCCTCGGGCGAGAACGCGCAGCTGCCGTCGGGCCAGCAGAAGGACGTGCGCGTGCCGATCCCCGCCGGCGCGGTCGCGGTCGAAGCGCGGCTGTGGTACCGGCTCACGCCGTTCGTCGGCGACGACGACCCCAAGAGCTCGCTGCTCGAGGAACGCAAGGTGACTCTGCAATGAGCGGCCGGCGCGCATCCTGGCTCCTCGCGCTCGCCGCGGCCTTGGCTGCGGCGTGCTCCGGCGACAAGGCGGCCGCGCCGGACGCCGGCCCGCAGTTGCCGCCGCTGCGCCTGCAGCCGCGCATCGACCAGCTCAAGGCGACCGCCGCCGGACGCACCGCGCCGACGGCGGCCGAGCAGAAGGAACTGCGCGACCTCGGCGACATCGCGCTGCAGCTCGTCGAGTCCGACGAACGCACGCTGATGCTGTCGACGCGCTCGCTGACCGAGCACCCGGCGGCGTGGTGGATCCTCGAGCCCGCGCTCGCCCACGACCGCGCCGAGGTGCGCCAGCGCGCCGCTTGGCTGTGCGGGCTGTCCCGCCAGACCGTGCTGCAGCTGCCGCTGCTGCTGCGCCTGAAGTACGAGCTCGATCCGCCCACCGTCGTCTGGGTCGCCGACGCGCTCGCGCGCCTGGGCAACGACACCGGCCTCGCGTGGCTCGACGCCGCGATCGGCGCCGAAGCGACCATGCAGGCCGCCGGCGCGAGCGCGATCGAGGCGCTGAAGGCGCGCGGCGTGCCGCTGGCGGAGCAGCCGACGTGGGACGAAGTGCGGCAGGCCCTGCGGCAGCAGCACGCGGCCTGGCTGCAGCGCGGCACGACGGCCCTGCCCGACGCGCCCGCCCCTGAGCCGACGCAACTCGCCGCGCGGCTCGCGCAGCACCTCGCCACGACGGAGGGCACGCAACTGCGACCGGTCGACGACGCCAAGTACGTCATGCGGCGCGCGGGCGTGCTCGCCGTTCCGCTGCTCGTGCAGACCGTCGACGCGAGCGAGCCGTACCTCCGCACGATGGCGCTGCAGGTGCTCGCCGACCTCGGTCCGGTGGCGAAGCCGGCGACGCCGGCGATCCTGCCGCTGCTCGCCGACCCGCTGACCGGCTCGTACGCCGTGCGCACGCTCGGCCTGTGCGGCGCCAGCGAGGCGCTGCCGTTCCTGCGGCCGATGCTGCTGGGCAGCGACCTCGAACTGCGCACCGCCGCCGCGCAGGCGCTCGGCCTGCTGCGCGACGAGCCGAGCCGGAAGGGCTTGCAGGCGCGGCTGGCGGATGCCGCCGAGTCGATGGACGTGCGCGTGGCGGCCGCGTTCGGCCTGTGCTGCTTTGGCGGCGAGGCCGAAGCGGCGGCGTACCTCGCCGAACGCGAGGCGAAGAAGGACTACCACGAGCAGACGCTCGCGCGGTTGCGCGAGCAGCTGATGGCGCTCGGGAAGTAGGGCGCGCCGCCGCGGTCGGCGCGGCGGCGTCACGGCCTCACGCGAAGAAGTCGTTGCCCTTGTCGTCGACGACCAGGAACGCGGGGAAGTCCTTCACCTCGATCCGCCACACCGACTCCATGCCGAGGTCGGCGTAGTCGAGCACCTCGACCTTGGTGATCGACTCCTGCGCCAGGATCGCCGCCGGACCGCCGATCGAGCCGAGGTAGAAGCCGCCGTGCTTCTTGCACGCCTCGGTCACCGCCTTGCTGCGGTTGCCCTTGGCGAGCATGACGTGGCTGCCGCCGGCGGCCTGGAAGGCGTCGACGTAGCTGTCCATGCGACCGGCGGTCGTCGGCCCGAACGAGCCCGAAGCCATGCCGGTCGGCGTCTTCGCCGGGCCGGCGTAGTAGACCACGTGGTCCTTCATGTACTGCGGCAGGCCCTGGCCCGCCGCCAGCCGCTCCATCATGCGCGCGTGCGCGATGTCGCGGGCGACGACCATCGGGCCCGTCAGCGAGAAGCGCGTCTTGATCGGGTGCTTGGCGAGCGTGGCGCGGATCTCGGCCATCGGCCGACACAGGTCGATGCGCACCACGTCGTCGCCGAGATGGCCGGTCTCGACCTCCGGCAGGAAGCGCGCCGGATTCGTCTCCAGCTGCTCGAGGAACACGCCGTCGCGCGTGATCTTGCCCATGGCCTGCCGGTCGGCGCTGCACGACACGCCGATGCCGACCGGGCACGAGGCGCCGTGGCGCGGCAGGCGGATCACGCGGACGTCGTGGCAGAAGTACTTGCCGCCGAACTGCGCGCCGATGCCGTTGTCGCGCGTCAGCGCGAGCACCTGCTGCTCGAGCTCGACGTCGCGGAACGCGCGCCCGTGCGTGTTGCCGGTGGTCGGCAGGCTGTCGAGGTAGCGCGCGCTCGCCAGCTTGACGGTCTTGAGCGTGAACTCCGCCGACATGCCGCCGATGACGATGGCGAGGTGGTACGGCGGGCAGGCCGCGGTGCCGAGCTTGCGCGTCTCCTTGTCGATCCAGGAGAGCAGCGTCTTCGGGTTGAGCAGAGCCTTCGTCTCCTGGTACAGGAACGTCTTGTTGGCCGAGCCGCCGCCCTTGGTCATGAACAGGAAGTGGTACTCGTCGCCCTCGTCCGCGTAGAGCTCCACCTGCGCCGGCAGGTTGTCGCCGGTGTTGCGCTCCTCGTACATCGAGAGCGCGCTCATCTGCGAGTACCGCAGGTTGGTCTCCGCGTAGGTGCGGTGGATGCCCTTGCTCAGCGCCTCGGCGTCGTCGCCGAACGTCCACACTTCCTGGCCCTTCTTGCCGATCACGATCGCCGTGCCGGTGTCCTGGCAGCTGGGCAGCACCATGCCGGCCGAGACGTTGGCGTTGCGCAGCAGTTGCAGCGCGACGAAGCGATCGTTGGCGGAGGCCTCCGGGTCGTCGAGGATGGCGCGCAGTTGCTGCAGGTGCCCCGGCCGGAACAGGTGGCTGATGTCGCGGATCGCCGCGAAGGCCAGTTGCTCCAGCGCCGCCGGCTCGACCTGCAGGATCGTCCTGCCGCCGACCGGCACGGCCCGCACGTGGTCCTTGGTCAGCAGTCGGTACGGCGTCGGGTCGTCGCCGAGCTCGAAGATCGGCTGGTAGCGGAACGTCATGGCGCCAGCGTTGCGTCGGCCACTGCCCGTGTCCAGCGCGCGCGTCGCCGGCCGACCACCGGTCGAACCACGGCGCGACTCCCGGTACGGTGCGCGCCATGAAGCCGCGCGTGTTCGTGACCCGCCGCGTGTATCCGGCGGCCATCGCGATCCTGCAGGAACACTGCGTCGTCGACTACCAGGACAGCCACGACGTGCTCGACGAGGCGCGGCTGAGCCGCCGCCTGCAGCACGCCGACGCCGTGGTCTGCCAGCTGACCGACCCGCTGACCGCCGCGGTGATCGCCGCGGCGCCGAAGCTGCGCGGCATCCACCAGATCGCCGTCGGCCACGACAACATCGACGTCGCCGCCGCGACCGCGCGCGGCATCGTCGTGACCAACACGCCCGGCGTGCTGACCGAGGCGACCGCCGACCTGACGTGGGCGCTGCTGCTCGCCGCCGCCCGCCGCCTGCCGGAGGCCGAGCGTTTCCTGCGCGCCGGCCAGTGGCAGCGCTGGGACGTCGACCTGCTGTGCGGCGCCGACGTCGGCGGCCGCACGCTCGGACTCGTCGGCTTCGGCCGCATCGGCCAGGCCGTCGCGCGCCGCGCGCTCGGCTTCGGCATGCGCGTGCTCTACGCCAGCCGCAGCGACGCGCCCGCGGCGGTCGAACGCGAGTTGCGCGCGCAGCGCGTGCCGCTCGACCTGCTGCTGAAGCAGAGCGACTTCGTGTCGCTGCACGTGCCGTTGCGCGACGAGACGCGCCACCTGATCGGCGTCGAGCAGCTGTGCCAGATGAAGCGCAGCGCCTTCTTGATCAACACCGCGCGCGGCCCGGTGGTCGACGAACACGCGCTCGTCGCCGCGCTGTCCGAGGGGCTGATCGCCGGCGCCGGCCTCGACGTCTTCGAGGCCGAGCCGGCCGTGCACCCCGAGCTGCTGCAGTTGCCCAACGTCGTGCTGCTGCCGCACGTCGGCAGCGCCGTGACCAGCGTGCGCAGCCTGATGTGCGCGCTCGCCGCCAACGACTGCGTCGCGCTGCTGACCGGCGAACGGCCCAAGCACCCGGTCAATCCACAGACGCTCGGGCCACAGGCTCCCGGGCCGCAGGCTCCCGGGCCGCAGGCTCCCGGGCCGCAGGGACACGGATGAAGGACGCACTGCGCGCGGCGTTCGCGACGACGCTCGCCCGGCTGCGCGCACGGCA
>JBEITC010000186.1:0-7244 GCA_040375075.1 Planctomycetota bacterium
CCAGGTGACGCCGGGCTCGCACGGCGGCGGCTCGCGCGCGCTCATGGGCGGCGCGTCGGCGCGGGCGAACGTGCGGAAGCGCAACTGCGCGCGCACGCGCGCGCCGGGCGCGAACAGGAACCAGCGGCCAGCGGCGCCGAAGCCTTCGCCCTGCGGCGTCGGTGTCAGCGCGATGGCGTCGACCCGCAGCGCCGCGTCGCTCATCGGCAGAGCGACGCGACCGTCGGCGGGCGCGATGAACTCGGCGACGACGTCGTGGTCGGCGTGGCCACCGGTGTCGATCGGCAGATGCGAGCAGGCAGCGACCATTGCGGCGGCGAACGCTCTCGCCGCTAGGATGCGGCGATGGGCGGCGGCATCGCAGTGCGCGGCAACCTGCTGGCAGTGGCGTTCAGTGCGGCGAAGGGTCACGTGGTCCTCGTCGACGTCGAGGCGCGCACGCGCGTCGCGTCGTGGCGCCTGCCCGACGGCGCCGCCGGGTGGTCGGATGCCGCGGCCGTCGCGATGGACGAACGCTACCACGTGTTCGTCGCCGATGCGCACAACGACCGCGTGCTCGAATACGCGCCGTTCGGGCGCTTCGTCCGGGCCTACGGCGACGCGCCGCCTGAGGCCGGCGACGCCGGCCGCGATCGCCCCGGCGTGCTCGACAAGCCGCACGCCGTCGCCGTGCGCGGCGACCAGATCTACGTCGCGTGCGGCGAGCAGGCGCGCCGCCGCGGCCTGCAGCGATTCTCGCGCCAGGGCACGCTGCTGCGGCCGCTGCCGTGCCGCGGCGACGCCGACGCCAAGTACGGGGCCCCGCGCGGGCTGTGGGCTGATGCCGACGGCGTGGTGGTCGCCGACACGTTGCGCGGCGAGTTGCTGGAGTACCGCGGCGACAGCACGTACTTGCGCGCCGTCGCGACGGCGCCGGCTGGTGGTGCGCGGCCGATCGCGGTCGCGCGCGACGCGGCGGGGGACCTGTGGTTCGTCGCCGAAGGCGCGGTCCGGCGCCTGGCGAAGACCGGCGTGGCGCGTCCGGTTCCGCCCGCAGTCCAGGCGGAAGTGCGCGACGCCGTCGCTCTCGCGCTCGACGCGGCGGGGCGGTTGTACGTGCTCGATTGGCATGGCGAACGCGTCGTTCGGTTCGCAGCGGATGGCGCCAATCAGGGCGTTTGGTTCGACGCCGCCGCGGCCATGGAGCCAAATGCGTAGCACCGCCAATGCCAGCAACGGCGCGGGTTGCAGGGCGATTGTGAAAAACTATTGGGCGCATGCTTGCGCCGCCCCGCACGGTCGGTAAGAGTGCGCCCGTTGCGGCGGTTACATCGATGACCCGGTCAAGCCGGGGACGCGGATGTGGAGAACCTTCCACAGCTCGTTCCCGGGGGTCGCAGAGGCAATCGCCGTTCGTCCCGTTTTGTTGGCTGGCGGTTGCGGTCGCTGCGGCGGTCGCTGGCGCCATGAGGCTTGGAGGGATCCTTGGATCGTATTCGCATCCGTGGTGGTCGCGATCTGCGCGGCTCGGTCCGCGTCTCAGGTAGCAAGAATGGCGCACTGCCGATCCTGGCAGCGTCGCTCCTCGTCGATGGTCCGATCGTGCTGCGCAACATGCCGCGGCTGACGGACGTCGAGAACCTGATCCGTATCCTCAACAAGCTTGGCGTCGTGCACGAGTGGCACGGCGACACGCTGATCCTCGAGGCGAAGGACAAGACCGTCTACACGGCCCCGTACGACCTCGTGCGCACGATGCGCGCGAGCTTCGTCGTGCTCGGTCCGCTGTGGGCGCGGCGCGGCGTCGCTCGCGTCAGCTACCCTGGCGGTTGCGTGTTCGGCCACCGCCCGGTCGACCTGCACCTCAAGGGCCTCGCCGGCCTCGGCGGCACCATCGAGCACGTCGACGGCTACGTCACGCTCAATGGTCGCCCGTCCGGCGGCGTGGTGTTCCTCGGCGGCAACATGGGTTCGACGGTGCTCGGCACCGCGAACGTCGTCATGGCGGCGACGCTCGGCACCGGCACGACGTACCTCGAGAGCGCGGCCATGGAGCCGGAGATCGAGGACCTGTGCCACTTCCTCAACGCCTGCGGCGCGCGCATCTCGGGCATCGGCAGCCACCTGCTGGCCATCGAGGGCGTCGACACGCTGCACGGCTGCGAGTGGCGCATGATCCCGGACCGCATCGAGGCCGGCACGTTCCTGTGCGGCGCCTTGATGATGAACAGCGACGTCACGGTGACGGACTGCAATCCGATGCACCTGCTCGCCGTCGTCGATCGCCTGCGCGCCGCCGGCGCCAACCTCGAGCTCGGCCGCGACACGATCCGCAACGTGCCGATCACCAACCGCCTGCGCGCCGTCGACATCACGACGATGGCGTACCCGGGCTTCCCGACCGACCTGCAGGCGCAGTTCATGGCGCTGATGACGCGCGCCGACGGCGTCTCGGTCATCACCGAGAAGATCTACCCCGAGCGCTTCATCCACGCGTCCGAGCTGCAGCGCCTCGGCGCCAAGATCCGGCGCGAGGGCGCGTCGGCGATCATCGAGGGCACCGAGGAACTGCGCGGTGCGCCGGTGATGGCGAGCGATCTGCGCGCCTCGGCGAGCCTCGTGCTCGCAGGCCTCGTCGCCCGCGGCTCGACCGACGTGCGCCGCGTCTACCACATCGATCGCGGCTACGAGAAGATCGAAGAGAAGCTGCAGTGCATCGGCGCCGACATCGAGCGCATCAGCGACGGCTGATCGCTCGCGGATCGCTGACGAAGGACGGCGGGGCGCCTTGGCGCCCCGCTGCCGTTTTGCGGGTCGAGCTTCGCGCCGACTTCGCCGCCGCTGTCGTCGCCGCGGCTGTCGTCGTCGCGGTTGTCGTCGGGCGGAGCGCTCGCACGCGCCGCGAGCGTCAGGCGCCGAGGGCGCCGCGCACGGCGGCGATCACGTCGGCGACGTCGTCGTCGCTGAGCTTCGCCGAGATCGGCAGCGACAGCGTCTGCTCCCCGATGCGTTGGCTGTGCGGGAAGTCCTCGGGCTTCCAGCCGAAGCGCTGCCGGTAGACGGTCATGTTCGGGATCGAGCGGTAGTGCACGCCCGTGCCGATGTTGCGCTTGTGCAGTCGCATCAGCATCTCGTCGCGGCTCACGCCGCAGTGGGCCGGATCGACCTGCAGGGTGAACAGGTGCAGCGCGTGACGCTCGTGCTCCGGCCATGGCGCCGGCAGCCCGATCGGCAGGTCGGCGAACTCGGCGAGGTAGCGCCGCCAGATCTCCAGCCGCCGCTGCCAGTAGGCCTCGACCCGCGTGATCTGATGCATGCCGATCGCGGCCTGCAGGTCCATCATGTTGTACTTGAAGCCGATCTCCTCGACGTCGTAGTGCTTGTAGCCATCGTCGGTGAAGCGCTTCCAGGCGTCGGCCGACATGCCGTGCAGGCCGGCGCGCTTGACGCGCTGCGCCAGTTGCGCGTCGCGCGTCAGCACCATGCCGCCTTCGCCGGTCACGATGTTCTTCGTCGAGTAGAACGAGAGCACGCCGAGGTCGCCGATCGTGCCGGCCTTGCGGCCGCGGTGCTCGGTCTCGATGGCGTGCGCGCAGTCCTCGATGACCTTGAGCCCGTGCTCGCGCGCGATCGCCATCAGCGCGTCCATGTCGCACGCGCGGCCGGCGAAGTGCACCGGCAGCAGCGCCTTGGTGCGCGGCGTGATGCGGCGGCGCGCCTCCGCCGGGTCGAGGTTCATCGTCACGGGATCGACGTCGGCGAGCACCGGCGTGGCGCCTGCGTGCACGATCGCGTTGACCGTCGCGCAGAACGTCATCGGCGTGGTGATGACCTCGTCGCCCGGTTGCAGGCCGAGCACGACGCAGGCGAGGTGCAGGCCGGCGGTGCAGGAGTTGAGACCGACGGCGTGCGGCACGCCCTTGTAGGCGGCGACCCTTCGTTCGAACTCGGCGGCCTTCGGGCCGGTGCCCAGCCATGCGCTGCGCATGCAGGCGAGGACCTCATCGATCTCCGGTTGCTCCAGCTTGGGCTGGCCGAAGACGAGGTAGCTGGTTCGGATGCTGGCGTTCGTGCGCAAGGGCGACCGGGGTTGGGACTCTCCTTCCACGGTCAGCGTAGCACGGAACCTGCCCGGCGTACGCCGAGCCACGCCACCGCCAAGGCGATCGTCCACGACAGCACGCGGTCGTCGAAACCCTTGCCCACCAGCGGCGCGTAGAAACCGCCGATGGCGCCGAGCCCTCCGACGCACATCGCCCCGAGCGCATACCCCGGACGGACCGGGCCGCGCAGCAGCCGCACCAGCAACAGCGGCCCGAACGCCGAGCCGAGCGCGGCCCAGGCGAACATCACGTTGTCGAAGACGTTCTTCGGCAGGACCATCGCCGTCGCGGTCGCCGCCACGCCGATCGCCAGCACCGTGGCGCGCGCGAGGCGCAGCATGCCGCGCTCGGTCGCCGGCCGCAGGCCGAGGTCGTGCGTCACGCTGCTGGCGCAGACCAGCAGCTGGCTGTCGACGGTCGACATGATCGCGGCGAGCACCGACGCCAGGATCACGCCGTCGACGAGCGGCGGGAACAGCTTGGCGCTCGCTTCGTAAAGCACGTCCTCGTGGCTGCCGGCCGGCAACTGCCACGCGGCGCGCCCGGCCCAGCCGAGCACGAGCATGCCGCCGTAGAGCAGCACGGCCCAGCTGATGCCGACGGTGCGCGCGACCGTCATCGAAGCCCCCGGCGCCATGCCCATGAACTTGTTCACCGCGTGCGGCTGGCCGGGATAGCCGAGGCCGATGCCGACGAGGCCGAACGCGAAGGCGAAGGCGGCGACGCCTTCGCGGCCGGCGAACAGGCTGTGGTAGCCGGGCGCGTCGATCGCGGCGACGGCGTCGGTCGCGGCGGCCACGCCGCCGAGGTGGGCGACGGCGCCGATCGGCACGACGAGCGCGACGACGACCATCAGCAGGCCCTGCAGCGTGTCGGTGATGCTGGCGGCCAGATAGCCGCCGAGCAGCGTGTACGCGACGGTGACGCCGGCGCCGATCAGCACGCCGACGCGCAGGTCGGAGTCGAAGGCGTGGGTGAACGCGCTGCCGGCCGCCTGCATCTGCGCGGCGACGTAGGTCGCCAGCGACGCGATGGTCAGCAGCGACGCCACGATGGCGATCGGCCGATGGCCGGGAGCCTCGCGCGGGCCGGCGAGGAACTCGGTCAGCGTGATGGCCGCGCCGGTCTGCGCGCGCAGCCGGGGCGCGACCAGCCACCAGTTGAGCACGAAGCCGCCGACGCAGCCCGGGATCAGCCACAGCGCGGCGAGGCCGTTCTGGTAGGCGAAGCCGCTGGTGCCGACGAGGCTCCACGCCGACGACGAACTGGCGTTGGCCGCGAGCGCTGCGACCCACGGCCCGAGCGACTTGCCGCCCAGGTAGAAGTCGCTGTTGTCGCGCGTGCGGCGCTGGGCGACGACGCCGAGCGCGAGCAACGCGACGAGGTAGGCGATGAGGGCGGCGAGGATCGCCGTGGAGCGTTCCATGGCGCGAGACTACCATCGGCCCGGTCGTGACCAACGCCATGAACCACCAGCAAGACGATCGCTTCGCCCGCTACCTGCGCCGCCGTTGCGTGCTCGACGATCCGTTCGTCGAGCTCGACCTCGCGCACGCCGGGCTCGCCGACGCCGACCTCGACACGCTGGCGCCAGCCCTGCAGCAGGCGCTGCAGGCGATGGTCGAGCTCGAGCGCGGCGCGATCGCCAACGCCGACGAGAAGCGCATGGTGGGGCACTTCTGGCTGCGCGCGCCGGGTCTGGCGCCGACGCCCGAGATCGAGGACGCGATCGCCGGCTCGATCGCCGGCGTCGAAGCCTTCGCGCAGGCGGTGCACTCGGGCCGCGTCGCGCCGCCCGAGGGCGGCGCCTTCACCAAGGTCGTGCTGGTCGGCATCGGCGGCAGCGCGCTCGGGCCGATGCTGCTCGCCGACGCGTTCGGCGGCCCGGAGGCGCCGATGGCGCTGACCGTGCTCGACAACACCGATCCCGAGGGCATCGACCTGCAACTCGAGCGCCTCGGCTCGCTGCAGGACGCGCTCGTGATCGTGATCAGCAAGTCCGGCGGCACGCCGGAGACGCGCAATGGCATGCTCGAGGTCGAGCGGGCGTGCAAGCAGCAGGGGCTCGCGTTCGCGCCGCGCGCGGTCGCCGTGACCATGCCCGGCTCGGCGCTGCACCAGAAGGCGGCGAAGGACGGCTGGGCGGCGACGATGCCGATCTGGGACTGGGTCGGCGGCCGCACGTCGATCACGTCGGCGGTTGGCCTGCTGCCCGGCGCGCTGCTCGGCATGGACGTGCGCGCGTTCCTCGCCGGCGCCGCCGCGATGGACGACGCGACGCGGCGCGCCGACCTGCGCCACAATCCGGCGGCGATGCTGGCGGCCTTCTGGCACCACCAGGGCCAGGGCCGCGGCGAGCGCGCGATGGTCGTGCTGCCGTACAAGGACCGTCTGCTGCTGCTGTCGCGCTACCTGCAGCAGCTGGTGATGGAGTCGCTCGGCAAGGAGCTCGACCGCCGCGGCAACGTCTGCAACCAAGGCATCGCCGTCTACGGCAACAAGGGCTCGACCGACCAGCACGCCTACGTGCAGCAGCTGCGCGACGGCCGCCACGACTTCTTCGCGCTGTTCGTGCGCGTGCTGCGCGATCGCGCGGCCGGCTGCTTCGAGGTCGAGCCCGGCGTCACCTCCGGCGACTACCTCGACGGCTTCTGGCAGGGCACGCGCACGGCGCTGCACGACAACGGCCGCGGCTCGGCGACGCTGGCGATCGACGCGCTCGACGCGCGCGCGTTCGGCGCCATCGTCGCGCTGTTCGAGCGCGCCGTCGCGATCTACGCCGAGCTGGTCGACGTCAACGCCTTCCACCAGCCAGGTGTCGAAGCCGGCAAGAAGGCGGCGGCGGCCGTGCTCGGCTTGCAGCAGCGGCTGCTCGCCGCCCTCGACGGCGAACTGCGCGATGTCCGCACGGTCGCGGCGCGAGCCGGCGCTGACCCCGCGGACTGCTGGCCGATCCTGCAGCACCTCGCCGCCAACCGGCCCGAGGTGCACGCCGTGCGCCTGCACGACCCGGCCAACGCGGCGTTCCGGCGCGTATGAGGCGCCGCGCCGTGCTGGCAGCGTCGTTCGCCGTCCTGCTCGCCGGCTGTGCTGCGTCGGCGGCGGGGGCGGTGGATGGCGCTGGCCCGCGCGCTGCGCCCGCCGCGCCCGACGCCGCCGAGC
>JBEITC010000112.1:0-9461 GCA_040375075.1 Planctomycetota bacterium
GGCGACCGCATCGCTCGCGGGCGTCGGCGCAGCCTCCGCCGGCGCCAACCCCGGCGCCGCCGCGCTGCGCCACGCGAGCCATGCGGCCGCGGCCAGCACGGCGACGAACAGGACGACGGCGATGCGCGGCTTCGTCATGGGGCGGGGGCGGGGGGCGCATGGTAGCGGTGGCGCACGGCAGTCGCGGTCACGGCCTCGCCGCGCGGACGAAATGCGGGCGCGCGACGGCCGCTGACGTCGCCGCCTTCCCCGCTCACCACGGCAGCGCGTCGAGGTCCGCGCCGAGCACGGCCTTGGCGATCGCCGCCAGCTGCGCGCGGTCGCCGACGAGGTGCGTCGTGCGGTGCACGTGCGTCGCCGACTGCCCTTGCGCCAGCGCCAGCGCCGGCGACGAGGTCTCCAGCTCGTAGAACGCGCCGAGGCCCGGGCTGCCGTCGGGCTGCGGGCCGTCGTTGTAGCTGTTGACGACGTCGCCGGCGTACGGGTCGACGTCGTCGCGCCACAGCGAGTTGACGTAGTCGGTCGCCGCCGGCGGCAGCGTGAACTCGACGAGCGTCAGCCAGCCGCGCGCTTCGTCCCAGCTGCCGAGCACCTGCTTGGCGCGTTTCTGGCCGATGCCGATCTTGCCGCGCGAGCGCGCGTCGGCGCGGAAGACGACGAGGCTGCGTGCGAGGTCGACGTGCAGGCGATCGGCGGCGACGGGGCCGAAGTACGCGTCATTGACGATCGGGCCGTGGTAGCGCTCCGGTCCGCCGACGAACGGGATCAGCGCGCGGCTGTTCGGCGACGCCGCGTACATGCCGAGGATCCAGATCGACGGCATGCCGCTGGCCTTGGTCCACGCCATGTCGCCGGCGTTGGACACGGTGTTGACCGACTCGAACGACACCGCCGACACGCCGGCCGGCAGTTCGACGCCGAGCGAGGCGAGCGCGTCCGCCGGCTGGAGCAGGTGCACGGCGCGGTCGATGCGCAGCGCCAGCGTCATGCCCGAGCGCGTCCGCAGTTGTGCTTCGTGCGCGAACTCTGCGTGCGTCGACGAGCGCGACGTGACGGCGTACGGCTCGCTGTCGATCGCCGCCGGCGTCTGCCACGCATCGAGCGTCCACGGCGCGTCCTTGGCGAAGAACAGCGAATGCGCGCTGCCTTCGGGGCCGAGCCAGAAGCGGTCCTCGCCGCCGAAGACCTGGATGTGCGGCGTTTGGCCGCCCTGCGCGATGCGCGCGCGGTGCAACCAGCCGAACGACGGTTCGTCGCGGCCGCCGGTCGTGCTGGTCATCACGCGGCCCTGCCACGCCGGCACGACCGCGAGCCGCGCGCCGGTCGGCGAGGTCAGCACGATGGTCTCGACGTGCTGGCGCAGGAAGGCGACGTCGGCGGAGAACGTCGCGTCGCCTTCGTCCGGCGCGCCAGCGCACGCCGCGAGCAAGGCCATGGCGACGAGGCACGAGCGCGGTCCTGGACGCGGCGTCTGCATGCCGCGCAGTGTCCGGCGCGCGCGCTGCTCAGGCCAGCGCCGGGTAGTCGTTGTAGCCCTTCTCGCCGGGCGTGTAGAGCGACGACCAGTCCGGCGGATTGAGCGGCTGGCCCAGGCGCGTGCGGCGCACGAAGTCCGGATTGGCGAGGAACGCCATGCCGAACGCGATCATGTCGGCGCGGTCCTCGGCGAGCGCCTGCTCGCCGGCTGCGGCGTCGGCGCCGAGATTCAGGAGGAAGGGCCCGCCGAACGCGCGCCGCATCGGGCCTGCCTGTGCTGGCAGGTCGACGTGCATGAAGTGGCCCTTCACCGTCTCGGTGACGTGCAGGTACGCGAGGCCGAGCCGCCCGAGTTCGCGCGCGGCGTGGCCGAACGTGCGCGCCGGGTTGCTGTCGGTCATGTCGTTGTACGCGCCGCTCGGCGACAGCCGCACGCCGACGCGATCGGCCGACCACGCGCCCGCGCACGCCTGCGCGACCTCGAGGAGGAAGCGCGCGCGGTTGGCGACGCTGCCGCCGTAGCGGTCGCCGCGCTGGTTGCTGCCGTCGCGCAGGAACTGGTCGATCAGGTAGCCGTTGGCCGCGTGCAGCTCGACGCCGTCGAAGCCGGCGGCGCGGGCGCGCGCCGTCGCGGCGGCGTACTCCTGCACGATGCGCGGGATCTCCGCGAGTTCGAGCGCGCGCGGCGTCACGTACGGCTGCTTGCCGTTGGGCGTGTGCGTCTCGCCCTTCGCTGCGATCGCCGACGGGCCGACCGGCAGCGCGCCGCCGAGGAAGTCGGGGTGCGAGACGCGCCCCATGTGCCACAGCTGCACGAAGATCTTGCCGCCGCGCGCGTGCACGGCCGACGTCACCGGCCGCCAGCCGGCGACCTGCGCGTCGCTCCAGATGCCGGGCGCGCCGAGCCAGCCGCAGCCGCCTGGGCCGATCGCGGTCGCCTCGGTGACGATCAGGCCAGCGCTGGCGCGGTCGGCGTAGTGGCGCGCGACCAGCGGCTGCGGCACGCCGTGCGCGTCGTTGCGGCCGCGGGTCATCGGCGCCATGACGAAGCGGTTGGCGAGCGAGAGCGGGCCGAGGCGGAACGGGCGGAACAGGCGGGTGAGCGACATCGGGAGCGGGAGCGGTTGCGGGTGGGGCGGGTTGCGGGGCGAAGGTTGTAGCGGGCGTTGGCGGGCGATGACACGCGAGCGGCCGTGTCATCGCCGCCGAGGCGCCGTGTCAGCGGGCTAGACCAGCGCGCACGACGGACGCACGCGAGCGCCTGCGCCGCGAGGAGACCAAGCCATGTTCCAGCATCCCGAACCGAAGGAGATCTTCGCCGAAGCGCTGCCGCAGTTGCGCACGCACGTCGGCTTCCGCAAGCAGGTCGCCGACGCGTTCGCCCGCGTCCGCGAGAGCCAGCCGCAGCACGTGTACCGCGCGTTGCTGGCCGGCAAGGCCGTGCCCGACGAGGTGTGGGAGACGATCGGCGACGACGTCGTTCGCGCGTTCGAGAACCACGCCACGACCGTGCTGACGCTCGAGTGGGACAGCGGCTCGCCGCTGGGCGGCAACGGTTGCTCGCAGGTGGTCGCGCTCGCCGGCGTCCATGTCTGCGTCTCGACCGACTGGGAGGCCGAGGGGCCGTTCGACAGCGTCGACGACGCTGTGTGGCGCTACGAGTCGTTCTCCTTGCCGACGAGCAGCGCGGACTTCTCGTCGCGCACGCTCTCGACCGAGGCGCTGGGCGCCCTCCTCGAGAGCCTCGACCTCGAGATCGAGGACCTCGACGGCTTCACCATCAACGGACAGCCCGCTACCCGCACCAAGGACGGCAAGATCGTCACGGGCGAGGCCGCGGTCGCCGCGGCCAACGCGGCCCGCGCGGCGGCGGAGGCGGACGACGACGAAGACGGCGAAGACGACGAGGACGACGAGGAAGACGAGGACGACGAGGACGACGAGGAAGACGAAGACGACGAGGAAGACGAAGACGACGACGCCGGCGGCGGCAGCGAACCGTGACGACGTCGCCGCGCCCGCGGCCTCGCTGCGGAGGTCGCGACGTCCGCACCGCGAGCCGGGCGCTCGACGCGCGCGACACGCCGCGTCGCGTTCCCGGCGCGGCGGATCGCTCCGGGCCTCGGCAGCGATCGGCTTCCAAACTTCGGCGTGGCCGCGACGAGGGGGCACGCAGCCAGCCTGCGAGCCCGCCGAGGGACGTCGACTCGATCGCTCAACCGAGGTCGAACAGCAGCGCCTCGCCGTCGGCGGTCGCGGTGATCGCGACCGTGCCGGCGTCCTCGCTGGACGCGCCGTCGCCCTGCGCCAGCGCGACGTCGCCGACCCGCAGCGCGCCGGTCGCCACCTGCAGCCACATGCCGCGGCCCGTGGCCACGGTGTGCGACGTCGCCTCGCCGGCGCGCAGCTTGAGCCGGCGCACGATCGCGTCCTGCTGGATCACGGCGCTGCCGTCGCGTCCGTCCGGCGAGATGACGACGACGTCGGTCGCGTTCGCCTGCGCGGGCGTCGGCTTCCACTCGGTGTAGCTCGGCTTCAGCCCGCGCACGCGCGGCTGGATCCAGACCTGCAGGATGCGCAGTCGCTGGCTGCGGTCGGGATTGAACTCGCTGTGCGCGACGCCGGTGCCGGCGCTCATCAGCTGGATCTCGCCCGGCCGCAGCGTGCGGCCGTTGCCCATGCTGTCCTCGTGCGCGATCGCGCCCTCGAGCACGTAGCTGAAGATCTCCATGTCGCGGTGCGGGTGGGTCGGGAAGCCCACGCCCGGCGCGATGACGTCGTCGTTGATCACGCGCAGGCTGCGGAAGCCCATGTGCGCGGGGTCGAAGTACTCGGCGAAGCTGAACGAGTGCCAGGTGTCGAGCCAGCCGTGGTCGGCGTGGCCGCGGTCGCGGGCCTTGCGGACGGTGAGTCGCATCGGACGCGCAAGGTGGGCCGCGGGGTGAGCGAGCGCAAGGGTGGGGGGAATCCCGAGCCGCCGCGGCGGCGGCGTTGCCCGCTCGGGCGCCAGCGTGGCACGCTGCCCGCCTCGTCCTCGGAGCCACGTCCATGCTGCGTCCCGTCGTCCGTGCCATCGCCCGCTTCGCCACCGTCGGCCTCGCGCTCGTTGCGTCGTCACCCTTCGCCACCGCGCAGACCGCCGCGTCGCCGGCGCGCATCGTCGGTTACTTCCCGTCGTGGGGCATCTACGCGCGCAACTTCCACGTGCCGGACATCGACGCGGCGAAGCTGACGCACGTCAACTACGCGTTCGCCAACGTCGTCAACGGCGTGATCGCGCTCGGCGACCCGTACGCCGACATCGACAAGTGGTACCCCGGCGATTGCTGGAACCCGGGCTGCCGGCGCGGCTCGTTCCAGCGGCTGCGGCTGCTCAAGCAGCAGTTCCCGCACCTGCGCACGCTGATCTCGGTCGGCGGCTGGACGTGGTCGTCGGGCTTCTCCGACGCGGTGCTGACGGCGGCGGCGCGCGCGACGTTCGCGCAGTCGATCGTCGACTTCGTCGACCTGCACGAGTTCGACGGCGCCGACATCGACTGGGAGTACCCGGTCAGCGGCGGGCTCGCGACCAACGTCACGCGGCCGCAGGACAAGCAGAACTACACGCTCTTCCTGCAGGAGCTGCGCGCGCGCTTCAACCTGCGTGCGCAGACGACCGGCAAGCAGTACCTGCTGACCATCGCGACCTCGGCCAATCCGGCGACGCTCGCCAACTTCGAGCTCGACCTGATGCACCCGCTGCTCGATTGGATCAACGTCATGTCCTACGACCTGCGCGGGCCGTGGGGCGATCCGCGCACCGGCTTCCACACGACGCTCCACGGCGACCCGCTCGAGCCGGTCGCGCCGGTCGTGCGCACGCAGTGGAACGTCGCCGCCGCCGTGCAGAACCACCTCGCGCGCGGCGTGCCGGCGAGCAAGCTGCACGTCGGCATGGCGTTCTACGGCCGCGGCTTCGGCGGCGTGCCGGCCAACGCGCAGGAAGGCGTCTACCAGACCTACTCCGGACCGGCGTCGCCGGGCACGTGGGAGAACGGCGTGTTCGACTACACCGACCTCGCCGCCAACTACGAGGGCGCTGCGGGCTGGGTGAAGCGCTGGCACGCGACGGCGCGCACGCCGTGGCTGTGGAACGCCGCGCAGCAGAAGTTCATCGGCTACGACGACCCGCGCGCGATCGCCGAGAAGGCTTGGCACGTGCAGCAGCGCGGCCTCGGCGGCGCGATGTTCTGGGAACTCAGCGGCGACCGCGACGAGGCGCTGCTCGGCCCGCTCGACCAGTGGCTGCGGCAGCGGCCGGCGCTGCGCGCGCCGACGACCGCGGTGTCGGTGGCGGCGCCGCAGCGCGTCGACCTGCAGGTCGCCGGCGGCGCGCTGCGCGCGGGCCGCAGCTACCTGCTGCTCGCCGGCCTGTCGGGCACGTGGCCGGGCATCGCGCTGCCCGGCGCCGTGCTGCCGCTCAACTTCGACGCCATCGTCGAAGCCTCGGCCGGCGGTGGGCCGCTGTTCCCCGGCGGCGCTGGCGTGCTCGACGCGCAGGGCGCGGCGGCGCCGGCGATCGACTTCCCGGTGCTCGGCGCGCTGCCGCCGTTCCTGCTCGGCTGGTCGCTGCACGCGGCGGTGTGGGTGTTCGGGCCGAACGGCAGCGGCGAGCCGACGAATCCGGTCGAACTGCGCTTCGGCGCGTAGCCGCGGGGAGGGGCCGCTTGGCGGGGGGGCACCCTCGCACATCGGCGGATGGCGGCGGCGTGCGGACGCGCGCGATGCTGCGCGCCATGGCCGTTGCGATCGCGAGCGCCAACGAACTGCTGCAACTGCGCAACGTCGTCGCAGCACGCGTGGCGTTGGCCTGCGCGCTACTGCTCGGCGCGATCGCGCTGGTCGTGCTGACGCCGTCCGGCGATTGGTTCGGCGCATGGTGGGAACGCCTCGACGTCGCGCTCGCGTGGGTTGCCGCACTGCTCGCGCCCACGCTCGCCGTCGCGGCGGCGCGCGACGCCAACCGACTGCTCGGCGGCTGCGACCCGGAGTCGCGCTACGCCCGGCAGTTGCGCTGGGTGCGCTGCGGCGCCTTCGGCGTCGTCGTGCTGTGGGCCGTGGCGCTGTCGGCCCAGTGGTGGGCCTACGTCGCGATCTCGCGGCTGGCCTGAGGCGCGACGCCACGGCCGTGCCCTCTGCGCGGGCCTGGGCGCAGGGGGGGGGCGAGGTAGACTGCGCGGCATGAAGGAAGCGCACATTGCCGTCGTCGCGCCGGCCCCGCGCACGGCGCTCGGCGCGGGCGAACTCGCCGTGCGCGCGCTGGCCGGGCTCGTGCTGGGCACGCTGCTCGCCGCCCTCGCGGCCGGGATCGTGTTCGAACTGCTGGCGGTCGTCACCGGCGTGCGCGGCAGCGATGCCTGGCTGCTGCGCTGTGCGTGCGCCGGCGGTGTCGTCGGCGCCGTGTGGCTGGCACGGCGCGCGCCACGGCCGCGCGTCGCCGCGACCGTCGCCCGCCGACCGCGTCCGGTCCGCGAGCGGCACGGCTGGGTCGACGCGGTGTTCCGGATCGGCCTCGGCATGACCTTCGGCGCCTTCGCGATGCCGTGCGCGGTCCTCGTGGCGATGGTCTGGCTCGGCGCGTTCGGCGTGCGGGACCGCGTCGTCGACGTCTTCGGGTCGCTCGGCGGCTTCGGCGTGTTCGCGTCGACGCCGTTCGGCGCCCTGCTCGGCGGCCTGTGGTTCGGCCTCGATGGGCCGTGGTTCCGCCACCGCCGCGCCGCGTAGCCGCCGCCGTCCCCGCCACTCACGCCGCGCCGAACGCGAACGCCGCGACCACCGCCGCGGCGCCGACGAGCGCCGTCAGCAGGCCGGCGCGACGGCGCTTCTCGAGGTCGAGCAGCCGCCACAGCCCGCTGAGCGACAAGCGCGCCAGCGCCACCGCGCTCGCGTCGAGGGCGAGGCTCCACGCCGGCCCGCAGTCGCGGCCCTCGTGCAGGTCGTCGAGCACGGCCCGGACGCCGCGGCGCTGCATCTGCGATGCAGCGGTGGCCGTCGGCGCGCGGCGCGCGGGCCGGTGGCGCGGTCCTTGGCGACCACGACGAGGGAACTGCTCGTGCCCAGCGTCCCCTCGCGCGCGTAGCGATGCTCGCTTTGGCTAGGGCGAACCGACGTCAGCGACGCAGCCCAGCAGCAGAGAGAGAGACGAAGAGTGGCGAGTCGCCGTACGCGACGGGGAGCGGGCACGAGCAGGCGCGCGGTAACGAGTCCGCCGGCGACGCCGTCACCAGAGCCCGCGCCATGGACATCTTCGGTACACGGCGATCCGGATCGCCGGGCCTGCGACGTCCGCGGCATCGCGCCCGGTTCGTCGTTCCGTTCGCCGCAATCGGCGCGCATAGTCGGCGCTTCTCGTCTCCCTCGTCCCCGTTCTCACGGAGTCCGTCTCATGGCGCTCGTGCCTCGTTCCGACAAGTGGCTGTTCTGGGGCTGCTTCATCGCCCTCATCACGACCGCGTTCGGCTTCATCCTCCGCATCTTCCTGATGGACGGGTGGGCGAAGGAGTTCAACTTCTCGGCCACGCAGCAGGGCGAGCTGATGGGCGTCGGCCTGTGGCCGTTCGCGATCAGCATCGTGCTGTTCAGCCTGGTCATCGACCGCATCGGCTACAAGACCGCGATGTGGTTCGGCTTCGCGTGCCACATCGTCTCGCTGGTGATGACGGTCAACGCGAAGAGCTACGAGGGCCTGTACTGGGCGAACTTCGTGGTCGCGCTCGGCAACGGCACCGTCGAGGCCTACATCAACCCGGTCGTCGCGACGCAGTTCCGCAACGACAAGTCGCGCTGGCTCAACATCCTGCACGCCGGCTGGCCGGGCGGCATGGTGGTCGCCGGCCTGCTGGCGCTGAGCCTGCCCGAGTCGATGGCGTGGCAGACCAAGATGTGGCTGCTGGCGCTGCCGGCGGTCGTCTACGCGCTGGTGCTCGCGGCGCAGGAGTTCCCGGTCAACGAGCGCGTCGCCGCCGGCGGCTCGTACGGCGACATGCTGAAGGAAGTCGGCGCGCTCGGCGCCTTCATCATCGTCTGGCTGATCGCCGTCGAGCTGGCGCGCTCGGCCGCAGGTTCGGCGAGCCCGGTCCTGCACGGCACGATCGTCGCGTTCATCGCCGGCGCCGGCATGTTCGCGATCACGCGCTCGCTCGGCCGGCCGCTGTTCCTGCTGATGCTGCTGCTGATGGTGCCGCTGGCGACCACCGAGCTCGGCGTCGACAGCTGGGTCAGCGCGCTGATGACGCCGATCCTCGGCGCCAACGGCCTGTACGTGCTGCTCTACACGTCGCTGCTGATGATGATCCTGCGCTTCTGCTCGGGCGCGATCATCCACCGCCTGTCGCCGCTCGGCGTGCTGGCGGCGTGCTCGGCGGTCGCGGCGGCCGGTCTGGTGGCGCTCGCGCACGCGACGAGCGGCATGACGATCTTCTTCGCCGCGACGCTGTACGCGGTCGGCAAGACGTTCTTCTGGCCGACGATGCTCGGCGTCGTCGCCGAGCAGTGCCCGAAGGGCGGCGCGCTGACGCTCAACGCCACCGGCGGCGTCGGCATGCTCGGCGTCGGCGTCATCGGCGCGATGCTGCTCGGCAACATGCAGGACAAGACGCTCGACGCGTCGATCCAGCAGGCCGACGCGGCGGTGCACGCCAAGGTCATGGTCGAGAAGACCGGCCTGCTCGGCGCCTACCGCGCGGTCGACGAGGACAAGCTCAAGGCGGCGAGCGCCGACGAGCAGAAGGTCGTCGCCGATGCGCGCGGCGGCGTGCAGCAGGCGACGCTCGACCAGGTCGCCGTGCTGCCGATCGGCATGCTCGTCTGCTACGTCGCGATGATGATGTGGTTCCGCAGCAAGGGCGGTTACCGCCCGGTCGGCGCCAGCGCCCACTGAGGCCGACGGGCCGCGCCGCCGGCGATCCTGCGGCGCGCGCCGCCCCGTCGCCGTCGCGGCGCGCGCA
>JBEITC010000508.1:0-2790 GCA_040375075.1 Planctomycetota bacterium
CGGCGACGGCGGCGCGGCCAGGACGGCCGCCGGATCGAGGTCCGGCTGCAGCAGGGCGTCGACCGGGGTCTCGTCGAGTCCCTCGGCGAGGGCCAGCATCACGAAGCGCTCGCGCATCGATGCGCTCGTGTCCCGGCGACGGTCGGCGGTGGCGCCGAAGTGCGTTTGGGGCGCAGGCGATTGTGCGCCCGCCGTCCACACGGCAGATTTGCCGGCATGGCGACCGCTGGCGACCTGCCGCAGTTCCAGCCGCTCGCGTCGGCGCGCGTCGCCGTCGCCGGCGGGGCGATGTTCGGCAGCTTCGTGCTCGCCGTCGACGCGCGGCATGCGCGCATGCGCCTCGAGCCGCCGCATCAGGGCGAGTTCCCGCCGGCGGGCGCTGGCGTCCAGGTCGCCATCGAGGACGACATGCACATGGTGCGCTTCCTCGGCATCGTGCGCGAGACGCTGCTCGGCGCCGAGGGCCAGCTGTGGGTCTCGATGCCCGAGCATCCGAGCGGCTACGAGGCGCTGCGCCGGCGCGCGCTGCTGCGCAGGAACCTCGCCTGCCCGGTGGTGATCACGCGCTCGCTCGGCGGCCAGCTCGAGATCGCCCGCGGCATCACCGTCGACATCGGTGGCGGCGGCATCCGCATGCGCACCGAGCCGGCGCTGCCGGTCGGGGAGGTCGTCAACCTGCGCCTGTCACTGCACAGCAAGGAGATGGCCGTCAAGGCGACGGCGAAGGTGCTGGAGTGCGTCGTCGTCGACCCGAGGAAGCGTCGCCGCCCCGGCGAAGTCGGCCTCGGCTACGAGTCGCGGCTCGTGTTCACGGCGATCGACGAGGCCGCCCGGCAGCGCATCATCCAGCGCTGCTTCGAGCAGCAGGTCGATCGGCGCCGGCGCGGCTTCGGCCGCGACTGACGACGGGCGACCCTCTGGCCGCCCGTCCGCCGCGTCGGCGTCAGCGCGCCGCGCTCACTTCTTCTTGTCGCCGCCGCCCTTCGCCGGCTCCGGCTTGGGCACGACCGGCAGCTCGGTCATCTCGAACTTCACCTCGTCGTCGACGGCCGTCGCCTTGATCGTGTACGGCTTGTCGAGCTCGCCGCGCAGGATCTGCTCCGACAGCGGGTCCTCGAGGTGCTTCTCGATGCCGCGCTTGAGCGGCCGCGCGCCGAAGTCCTCGTGGAAGGACTTCTGGATCAGCCAGTCGATGACCGTCTGGTCGACCTCGAGCACGTGGCCCTTCTGCTTGACGCGCTTGTTCACCTTGGCGAGCTCGTTCTCGACGATGCGCTGCATGTCGTCGCGGCCGAGCTGGTTGAAGATGACGATCTCGTCGAGGCGGTTGATGAACTCGGGGCGGAAGTGGCGCTCCACCTCGCCCATGATCATCGCCTTCATCTTCTCGGCGCCGCCTTCCTTGCCCGACTTGCCGAAGCCGAGGCCGGTGCTGTTCTTGATCAGGTTGGCGCCGATGTTCGACGTCATGATCAGGATCACGTTGCGGAAGTCGATGTGCCGCCCGAACGAGTCGGTCAGCCGGCCTTCCTCCATGATCTGCAGCAGCATGTTGAAGATGTCCGGGTGCGCCTTCTCGATCTCGTCGAGCAGCACGACCGAGTAGGGGCGGCGGCGGACCTTCTCGGTCAGCTGGCCGCCTTCCTCGTAGCCGACGAAGCCCGGGGGCGCGCCGACGAGCCGGCTCGCGTTGTACTTCTCCATGTACTCGGACATGTCGATCTGGATGATCGCGTCCTCGCTGCCGAACATGAACTTGGCGAGGCACTTGGACAGCCAGGTCTTGCCGACGCCGGACGGGCCGAGGAACACGAAGCTGCCCATCGGGCGGTTCGGGTCCTTGAGGCCGGCGCGCGAGCGGCGGACGGCCTTGGCGATCGCGCCGATGGCGCGCTCCTGGTTGATGACGTCCTTGCCCAGCTCCTTCTCCATGTTGATCAGGCGCTGCGCCTCCGCCTGGTCGAGGCGGTTGAGCGGGATGCCCGTCATCTTGGAGACGGTCTCGGCGATCACTTCCTCGTCGACGAGGCCGCCGGACTCGCGGTTGTTCTCGCGGTCGCGCCACTCGCGCTGGATCTCCTCCTTCTTCTTGCCGAGCTTGAACGCCTGGTCGCGCAGGTCGGCCGCGCGCTCGAAGTCCTGGCCGGCGACCGCCTCCTCCTTCTCCTTGTTGAGGCGGGCGATCTCGAGGTCCATGTCGCGCAGGTCGGGCGGCGCGGTCATCGACTTGATGCGCACGCGCGCGCCGGCCTCGTCGATGACGTCGATCGCCTTGTCCGGCAGGAAGCGGCCGGTGATGTAGCGCGTCGCCAGCTCGACGGCCGACCTCAGCGCGTCGTCGGTGTACGTGACGCGGTGGTGGGCCTCGTACTTGTCGCGCAGGCCCTTCAGGATCTCGACCGCCTGCTCGGGGCTCGGCGGCTCGACGTTGACGGTCTGGAAGCGGCGCTCGAGCGCGCCGTCCTTCTCGATGTACTTGCGGTACTCGTCGAGCGTGGTGGCGCCGATGCACTGCACCTCGCCGCGCGAGAGCGCCGGCTTCAGCACGTTGCTGGCGTCGATCGCGCCCTCGGCGCCGCCGGCGCCGACCAGCGTGTGCAGCTCGTCGATGAACAGGATGACGTCCTTGGCGCGGCGCACCTCGGTCATCACCGCCTTGATGCGCTCCTCGAACTGGCCGCGGTACTTGGTGCCGGCGACCATCATCGCGAGGTCGAGCACGACGAGGCGCTTGCGGCGCAGGATCTCGGGCACGGTGCCCTTGACGATGCGCTGCGCCAGGCCCTCGAC
>JBEITC010000006.1:0-27877 GCA_040375075.1 Planctomycetota bacterium
CGCGCGCGCGGACCGTCGCCGACTTGACCGGCCGGAACTTCGCGCGCGAAGTCGCCTCGGCGGCGCTGCAGCGCCTCGGCGGCTGACCGCCGCAAGCCCTGCGCCGCAGCCGGCCTGCGCGCGCGACCCGCCGGCGGCATCGCGCCTACGGATTGCTCCCCATCAAGCCGCGGCCCGGGCCGCCGAGCATGACCCTGCCGCAGCGCCCCGCGCCGCGGCAAGGCAAAGGAATCGCATGGGACTTCGCGTCAACACCAACATCGCTTCGATCAACGCGCAGCGCAGCCTGTCGCAGGTCACCACCCGGCTGCAGCGCAACTTCCAGCGCTTGTCGACCGGCCTGCGCATCTCGACGGCCGCGGACGACGCCGCCGGCCTCGCGATCAGTGAGCGGCTGCGTTCGCAGGTGCGCTCGATGCAGCAGGCGCAGCGCAACGCCAACGACGGCATCTCGATGGTGCAGGTCGGCGAGGGCGCGCTGAACGAGGTCAGCAACATCCTGATCCGCCTGCGCGAGCTGGCGGTGCAGTCGGCCAACGGCTCGTCGTCGAACCAGGACCGCGAGACCATCCAGGAGGAGTTCGGCAGCCTGGTGAGCGAGATCGACCGCATCGCGCAGTCGACCGAGTTCAACGGCATCCGGCTGCTCGACGGCTCGGCGTCGTCGGTGATGTTCCAGATCGGCTCGAACACCGTCGCCGGCGTCGACACGATCGACGTGTCGCTCTCGGCGGCGCTGTCGACGTCGCTCGGCCTGCTGACGGTCGACGTCGGCTCGGGCGGCAACACCGCCTTCGCGCTCGGCCAGATCGACGCCGCCGTCAACGCCGTGTCGCAGATCCGCGGCCGCTTCGGTTCGGTGCAGAACCGCCTGCAGTCGACGATCGCCAACCTCGGCGTCACCGCCGAGTCGCTGGCCGCCGCCGAGAGCCGCATCCGCGACGTCGACGTCGCCTACGAGACCGCCGAGATGACGCGCAACAACATCCTGCAGCAGGCGTCGATCTCGATCCTGGCGCAGGCGAACTCCCAGCCGCAGGCGGCGCTGCAGCTGCTGCAGGGCTGATCCCGGCGCGGGCGCGCGAGCCGCGAGCCGCGTCGCGCGCAGTCGCCACGGCGCGCGCAAACGGTCGGCGGCGGCGAGCCGCCGCGGGCCGCGCCGAGGTCGAGGCGCGAGCGGTGCCCAGGTCCGGCATGGCCGCGAACGCAGCCGATCGGGGCAGCCGGCGCGCCCGGGGAGCGCGCGCTGCCGGTCGCTCAGCCGAGGTCGAGGCCGCGCTCTTCCTCGTCCGAGATGCCGTCGCCGAACGAGTTGCCGAGGTAGACGCGGCGCACCTGCTCGTTGTTGACGATCGTCTGCGAGTCGCCCTCGGCGATCACGCGGCCCTCGGCCAGGATGTAGGCGCGGTCGGTGATGCGCAGCGTCGCGATGACGTTGTGCTCGGTGATCAGGATGGCGATGCCGCTGCGCGCGAGCGCGGCGAGGATCTGCTGGATCTCCTCGACGGTGATCGGGTCGACGCCGGCGAACGGCTCGTCGAGCAGCAGCAGGCGCGGCTCGGTGGCGAGCGCGCGCGCGATCTCCAGGCGCCGCTTCTCGCCGCCAGACATCGTCTCGGCGATCGACTCGGCGACGTGGGTCAGCTGCAGGTCGGCGAGCAGCTCGTCGGCGCGCTCGTCGCGGCGGGCGCGCTTCAGGCCGCGGGCCTCGAGCACGCAGCGCACGTTGTCGCGCGCGCTCATCTTCTTGAACACCGACTCCTGCTGCGCGAGGTAGCCGAGCCCGATGCGCGCGCGCTTGTACATCGGCATCGCGGTCACGTCCTTGCCGTCGAGCAGCACGCGGCCGGCGTCGGGCGTCACCATGCCGACGACCATGCGGAACGTCGTCGTCTTGCCAGCGCCGTTGGGGCCGAGCAGGCCGACGATCTCGCCCTGGTTGACGTGGATGCTGGCGTGGTCGACGACGCGGCGGCCCTTGTAGGCCTTGACCAGGTCGTTGGTGCGCAGGATCTCGCCGCCGACGCCCGAGGCGATGGCGGGCGCCGGCGCGGCCGCGGCGCGCGCCGTAGCCGGCTTGCCGTCGCCGCCGCTCATCGCACGAACCCGAAGCGCCCGGGCCACGCGCTGCCGAACAGCCACGCGAACGGCCGCGACGGATAGAAGACCAGCACGGCGCGGCCCTGGATGTCGCCGCGCGGCACGAACGAGATGCCCTTGCTGTTGGTCGTCTCCGGCGCTTCCCACTCGCCCTTGCCGTCCTGCGCGCCGAGCGGCACGAACGACACGCGCGAGCGGCCGTCCTTGACCTGCGCCCAGCCGGGGCCGGCCTTGGCGTTGAGCCGCAGGATCTCGCCGTACTCGTCGATCATCACCAGCGCGTCGCGCTCGGGGATCGGGATCGGCGTCTCGTCGCGGTCGGGCGCGTTGGCGAGGTTCATCGCGCGCTTGTTGCCGCGGATGCGCCGCACGGCCTCGGGCGCGTCCGGCGGCACGACGTTGTCGTCCTTGTCGACGCCGATGGTGATCGCCGTCCAACCGCGCGAGTCGATCGACTGCAGCGTGTTGTCGCCGAGCATGTAGTAGTGCGCCTCGGGCACCTCGATCACCTCGGGCGCGCCGCTGCGCGTCCAGTGCATGTCGCGGTCGATGCGCAGGCCGGCGACGCGGACCTCGGCCTTGCCCTTCAGCACGAGCTGCGGCACGACCTTCTGGTTGGCGGGCTTCTCGAGCCGGCCGCCGGTGAACGGCAGCACGCAGCCGTCGCGCACCGACCACTGCGCGCAGTCGAAGCGCTGCAGCTCGACGCCGTCGCGCCACGCCACCAGCTCGTCGTCGACGTGGGCGAAGGCGATCTCGGTCGGAGCGCCGACCGCCAGCTCGCAGGCGAACTCCGGCGAGCTGCCGAGCACGGTGGTGTCACGGCGCACCTGCAGCTGGCCCTTGCCGGCCTTCAGCGCCAGCGCGAACGTCAGCCGCTCGGCCTTGGGGCGCTGCACGTCGACCTCGAAGGCCGCCTCGTCGAGCGCGTTCGACGGCGTCAGCGTCGCGGTGATGCGCGCGTCGGGCACGATCTCCTGCGGCTGGTCCATCGGCGACTTCTCGCGGATCGCGCGCGCGACCTCGGCGGGGTAGCCGTCCCAGACGCGGTCGATGAGGCCGCCGTCGGCCTCGTCGCGGTAGTAGAGCAGCGCGCGCGAGCCGTCGAGCGACGCGACGATCGCGTCCTCGGTCTCCTTGAAGGCGCGCGCCGGCGAGGCGCCGAGCGCGCCGTCGAGCGCCTTGCTCTCGCTGCGCGCGAGCTGGCGGCCCGGGTGCACGTTCTTCCACATCGCGTCCTGCAGGTCGGCCGGCTTGCGCTCGACGCGGAAGCCGCCGTCCTGGGCGACCTGGTAGACGTTGCCGCCGGCGATCGTCAGGCGGTCGCCGGGCATGCCGCCGATGCGCTTGACGTAGCTCTGGTTCTTCTGCAGCGGGTAGTTGAAGACCGTGATGTCCCAGCGCTTGGGCTCGCGCACCAGCGGCAGGATCTTGTCGACCAGGATGCGGTCGTAGACGCCGGCCTCGACGCTGCCCATCAGCGTGGGCTGCATCGACGACGTCGGGATCTGGAAGGCCTCGACGCAGAACCACTTGAGCAGCACGGCGGCGAGGATCGCGACGCCGAACGCCTCGAGGTTGACGCGCACCGGGCCCATCGTGGGCTTCTGCTTGCCGCTCGCCGCCGTCGTCGTGCTCATCCGGGTCAATCCTCGTCGTTGGTGCGCAGGACCGACAGGAACGCCTCCTGCGGGATCTCGACGCTGCCGACCATGCGCATGCGCTTCTTGCCTTCCTTCTGCTTCTCCAGCAGCTTGCGCTTGCGGGAGATGTCGCCGCCGTAGCACTTGGCGGTCACGTCCTTGCGCATCGCCGCGATGTTCTCGCGGGCGATGAACTTGCCGCCGATCGCCGCCTGCAGCGCGACCTCGAACTGGTGCCGCGGGATCTCCTTGCGCAGCTGCTTGAGGATCTTGCGGCCGCGGCTCTCGGCCTGGTCCTTGTGGCAGAGGAACGACAGCGCGTCGACCTCGTCGCCGGCGATCAGGATGCGCACCTTGACGAGGTTGCTCGGCTCGAAGCCCTCGACCTCGTAGTCCATCGTGCCGTAGCCGCGCGTCGCCGACTTCAGGTGGTCGTGGAAGTCGAAGATGATCTCCGCGAACGGGATGCGGAAGCCGATCATCACGCGTTCCTTGCCGTAGTAGTCGGTCTTGACGTACTGGCCGCGGCGGTCGGTGCAGATCTTCATGACCGCGCCGATGTACTCGGCGGGCACGACGACGTTCACGTGCGTGATCGGCTCCTGGTACTCCTCGATCTGCGAGCCGTCCGGCAGCTCGCTCGGCGAGCGCACTTCCTGGATCACGCCCGAGGTCAGCTTGACGCGGTAGCGCACCGTCGGCGCCGTCTGCACGAGGTCCATGTCCTCCTCGCGCTCGAGCCGCTGCTGGATGACCTCCATGTGCAGCAGGCCGAGGAAGCCGCAGCGGAAGCCGAAGCCGAGCGCGTCGCTGGTCTCGGGCTCGTAGGTGAACGAGCTGTCGTTGAGCCGCAGCTTCTCCAGCGCCTTGCGCAGGTTCTCGTACTCGCTCGGCACCGTCGGGTAGAAGCCGCAGAACACCATCGGCTTCGGCTGGCGGAAGCCGGGCAGCGGCTCGCAGCGCAGCTTCTCGTCCTGGTGCGTCACCGTGTCGCCGATGACGACGTCCTGCAGCTTCTTGATGTTGGCGACGACGTAGCCGACCTCGCCGGCGTGCAGCTCCTCGACGGCCCGCATGTCGGGCTTGAGCTTGCCGACCTCCATGACCTCGTAGTGGGTCATGGTGCCGATCATGCGGATCATCTCGGTCTTCTTGACCGTGCCGTGGAAGACGCGCACGTAGATGACGACGCCGCGGTAGTCGTTGTAGACCGCGTCGAAGATCATCGCCTGCAGCTTGCCCTTCGGGTCGCCCGACGGCGGCGGGATCTTCGCGACGATCGCCTCGAGCACGTCCTCGCAGTTCTGGCCGGTCTTCGCCGAGATCGGGATGGCGTCCTCGGCGGGGATGCAGATCGCGTCCTCGATCTCCATCGCCACCTGCACCGGCCGCGCGTGCGGCAGGTCCATCTTGTTGAGCACCGGCAGCACCGTCAGCTTGGCCTGCTCGGCGAGGTGGGCGTTGACGACCGTCTGCGCCTCGACGCCCTGGCTGGCGTCGACCAGCAGCAGCGCGCCCTCGCACGCCTGCAGCGACTTGAGCACCTCGGAGTTGAAGTCGACGTGCCCGGGCGTGTCGATCAGGTTGAGCTGGTAGGTCTTGCCGTCCTTCGCCTTGTAGTTCATGGCGACGGCGCGGGCCTTGATGGTGATGCCGCGCTCGCGCTCCAGCTCCATGTCGTCGAGGAGCTGTTCCTTCATCTGGCGCTTCTCGACCGTGCCGGTCAGCTCGACGAGGCGGTCCGCCAGCGTCGCCTTCCCGTGGTCGACGTGGGCGATGATGCTGAAGTTGCGGATCAGGCGGGTGTCGGTCACGTGCGGGGGGTGGGGGTGCGGGCGGGCGGGTGGCGGGAACGGGCAGTGTCCGGACGTCGGGCGGGCGGCGCCAGCGTCAGGGGGGCGAACAGGGTAGCGAGCGGAGGGGGCGGGGGGCAGGGGGCGATTGGGGCGGTGGCAGCGCCGAGTGCCGATCGCTGCATCGGGCGCGGTGGAGCATCGTCGGCCGCGTGCCGACCGCCGCGGCGAGGTGGAGACTGCGGGCGAAGGGCGGGGCGAAGCAACGTGGCGACTCCGGCGACCGCCGACGCCGAGGTTCCGGCCGACGACACCGGAGTCCTGGCTCGTTCGGCAACGCCGGCAGGCCGAAGTCGATCGCGAACTCGGTCCCGCTCGCGGCCAGGCGGGCGACGTGCGGGAACAACTCGTCCAGCGCGCCGGAGCCCCGGAGCAGCAGGTCGTTGAGATGGCTAACGTTCACGACGGTAGTCCGTCGAACGTTTAGAGCGTTGGCGAGAGCCGGGCCGCGCTCGGTCCAGCCGGGGTGCCCCAACGACGCCGGTTGCACGCCCACTGCGTTCTGTCGACGTGCTGCGAGGGCCACGCCGCTCCTACCTGGGCCAGACGCCTCCGTCCGGTGCCGCCGCGCACGGCGGCTGCCGAGGAGGGCGGCGTTGCCTTTGGCCGTCGCGGCGATGCGGGCGGGTGCGGGGCCGATTGTTAGGGTCGCGCGCAGCGGGAGACGGGCGGCGGCGGGTGCCGGGCGACGCGGGGCCATCCTCGCTACAGGGGTGACAGTCGTGTCCGGGCACATGGGTGACAGTCGGCGCTGGCTTCGTGGTCGGCATGGGTCCCGTGGCCGGATGCCGAGGATCCAGACCGCGCCGGAGAGGGAGCGACGGAAGTTCGTGCAGGCGGCCATGCCCTCGGCATCCTGCACGAGCGATCGCAGACGATCGTGCCGACGGCAGGCGGTGTTCCCCATGGTCGCGATTGCACAACTATGGCAATTCCTGAATGGAAACGGATGTGGGGGGGGGTAGCGTCTTCGCCATGGTGAAGTACTGGTTCGCAATCGCATTATTCCTGAGTGCCGTAAGTGCGCTGCGCGCGCAATGTACGTGTCAGGCGACGACGACTACAAATGACCCAATGATCGTTGTCGTTGGACCGCCTACATGGCAGGTCGGAGGAACGATCCAAGACACCGGTACGATCCATGGCGTCTGTCCCCGGGAAGGCTGCGAGAATCCACGTTCTTGTGGGCACAACCTCCTCGTGAACATCTACGTCACGTTTCCAGCCGCATCGGATCCCACCCCCTCCCTGACGCTGGTCCTCAAGGCGAACAACAACGTCGCCGGCTCGTTCCCTATCCAGCCCTCCTCGGCGGTCGAGAACGGGGACGGAACCAACACGTTCTCCTACGCCGCTCCGATGTACTTCGGCACACCGTGCGAGACCGGGTTGGGCTCCCAGTCGGGTACCTTCGAGCTGCAATGGACGCCGCCGGGAGGCGGGTTTCCGATCTCCTCTGGATCCGTGACCATGACGTGTTCCCGATGCGGCTGAAGCTCCTTGGTGGTATCGCCGTCTTCGTGGCGGTCGTGGCGACAACGGTGCGTTGGATGCATAGGCACGACGTCGCCACGGTCGGCACCGGTGCCGGCGATCCAAGACCCGTTCCATCCGGCTTGGACGATGCAGCGAGCGAGCCGGAGACGGCCGTCGCGCCATTGCGGCAAGCCGCGGAGCTGCCGGACGCTGCGCCGGCAGCGACCGCGCTCGTCCCCTGGGATCCGCAGGTGCTCGCGGCGCAGCCGAAGGACATGTGGGGGACGCCTCTGGCTCCCAAGAGTTTCCTGCACAAGATGCTGAACAATAACAGCCTCGGCCAGATGCGGTCGGGCGCGATGCCGACGCCGTATCGCATCCGGCTCGACACCATGATCGAGCAGTTGCCTGCCGGTTTCCGCGAGAAGGCCATGCAGCAGCAGGCCGAGCTGGCGAAGGTCCTAGCAGCCGAGGTCGAGTTGGTGCGAGAGCTCGACATCGCCCATTGGGAGCGGAGATACCTCGACTACCACCGCGCCGTCGAAGCCGGGCACGTGATCGTCGTCGACAACAACGATGCCAAGGACACGCACGAATGTGCCGCGCGCAATGGCGAGGCGCTGAAGGCCGCGAATCTCGGCGTGATGAACCGGGACTTCTTCTACATCACCTCGTCGGGCCGATCGCTCGATGGCAAGTTGGGCAAGTACTCCAATCTCATCTACCTTCGCAGGAGCGACTACCCCGAGTCGTTCGCGATCTTCGACGCCATCCAGGAAGCCCACGCCCGCGCCGAGGCGCTCGTGCGGCAGCATCTGGGCGCGCCCAGGTGACCCTGCGTCTCGCCGGTCGTGGTCGCGCGAGCGCTGGGACGGCGGCCCGGCGTCGCACGCCTCTGGCCGCGGCCATCGCGCCCCTTGCGCGCAGCATTAGCGCCGCGGTTCGGGGATGACGCGCGCCTTCTCCTCGTCCGTGCGCTTCGCCGCCTGCTCGGCGAACCGGCGGTCGCTCGCGGCGGCGTCCGCCTGCTCCTGCGCCGACGGTTCGTACTCGACGCTGACCTACGTCACGACGGGCGTCAGGATCCAGGTGAACGGCGGCAGGCCGTACCAGTAGTTCTCCGAGGACGTCTGGATCACGCGGAGGCGGTCGCTGCCGCGCTCGGCGATCTCGGTCGACGTCTCGTCGAGCATCGCGTCGATCGTGCTGTTGCCCAGCGCCGGCAGCAGCACGAACACGTTGACGCCGACGTTGGTCGTGGCCTTGACGTAGATCGGCCGGCCATCGGCGCCGACGCGGCCGTTCCAGTGCGTCGCCGTCGAGTGGAAGGCGCAGGACGCGGCGAGCGGGGCGACGGCGAGGATCACGGCGGTGCGGAGGTGCGTCATCGGGGCGACGATGCGCACTGCCTGTCCCACCGGCAAGCGAATGTGGCGTCGCGGGGCATGCGCTGCCGGTGGCTGCCGCCACGGTGCGGGCGGTGGTGGTGGGGCGCCCACGCCGCGAGGCTGGCGACGCGGCGACGACGGCGACTGCGGTGGCTCGTCGGCAACATGCCTAACGCCGGGCCTGTGCGCGTCTCGCGCCACACGGCGTTGCCTTCGCCGGGTTCGCCGTAGGCGGTTGCCGTGGGCGGACCCGCTGCGGCGCGTGGTTGGCGTCGAAGCGCTGGTCTGCCCGGAGTGTGTGGGCCCGCGCCGCGTGCTGGCGGCGAGCCACGAGCCGGCGGCGAGGGTGTGGGTATTGCGGGCCATGAGGATCGAGCCCGCGGTGCCGGTGCAGCGCGTTTCCGCGCACCGCAGGCCGGGAACGGCGCCATTGCCGACGAGGTCCGCGTTGCGGAGCAACGGTATGGGGCGATGCCGCGGCCGCTGGTTGCTCGCGGCGCGGGAGTGAGGTGTTTGCGCGGTGGGAACGCGGCGGAATGGGGCCGGGGTCGGTGGTCGCGGGAAAGCTGCGCCTGAGTTGACAGGGTCGCGCGCAGGGGGCAGGCTGGCACAGTTCCGTTCCCGATGGTCTGGGGCCGGTACTTGAGCTTCCTACGCGCCCTGCAGAATCCGGAAATGTGACATGTTCTATTGGATCTACGACATATCGACGGTGTGGTTGGCCGTATTGATGGCGGTGGTGTTCGTGGGGTTTTCCTGGCTCGGGTGTCTCTTCGTTCGCCCGGTGCTGCACAAACGCGTGACGTTCGAGCGTGACAAGAACGAAATCCTCGGCGCGATCCTCTCCTGCTTCGGGGTGTTCTACGGTCTCTTGCTCGGGTTGATCGCGGTCGGGGTGTGGGAGAACTTCTCCGAAGTCGAGGACACCACGCACAAGGAGGCCGCGGCCATCGACGCCCTCTACCATGACGTCTCCGTCTACCCGGAGCCGTACGGGCAGAATCTCCGCTGGCTTCTCCGCGACTACTGCCGGTACGAGATCAAGTACGGGTGGCCCGCCCAGCGGAACGGCATCATCCCGGAGGGGGGCAGCACCCGCGTCCGGAGCTTCCAGGAGCGGCTCCTCACCTTCCAGCCCCGCAACACCACCGAACAGGTCGTCCACGCCGAGACTCTGCGGGAGTTCAACGTCTTTCTGGAGCACCGCCGGCACCGGCTCAATGCGACCAGGACCGGCATCCCGGCCGTGATGTGGTACGTCGTCGTCATCGGCGCGGTGATCAACATCGGGATGCTCTGGCTATTCGACATGCGACTCCTGAGCCACCTGTTCCTGGGCGGCCTGCTCGCCTTCTTCCTGAGCATGATGATTCTGCTCATTGCGGCCTTGGACAACCCATTCCGGGGGGAGTTCAGCGTGACCTTCGAGGCCCTTGAAGACGTCCACCGGATCATGATGCAGCAATGACCGAGACACCGCCGTGACCAACCCGAAGCCCAAGTTCGCTCCCCGATGGAGCCGCCGCGAAATGCTGGCGCGGATGGCCCGCGTCACCGGCCTGGCCGCGCTGCCGGCAACCGCAACCGCCCTCTACGGATGCGGCTCCCGCCCGGCCCCGGTGAGGGTCGGTATCCTGCACTCGCAGACTGGGACAATGGCCATCAGTGAGATTTCCCTACGCGACGCCGAACTGTTGGCGATCGAGGAGATCAACGCGGGTGGCGGCATCCTCGGTCGCCAACTCGAGCCGATCGTCGAGGACGGGCGGTCGCGTTTCGACGACGTGTTCCCCGCGAAAGCGGCCAAACTGCTGGTCGAGGACAAGGTGGCGGTGGTCTTCGGCTGCTGGACGTCGGCCAGCCGCAAAGCGGTGCTCCCGGTCTTCGAAAAGCACAACGGGCTGCTGTTCTATCCCCTGCAGTACGAGGGGAACGAGTCGTCCCGAAACATCGTCTACACCGGTGCCTCGCCGAATCAGCAGATCCTGCCCGCTGTCGACTGGCTGTTGTCCACGGCCGGCGGCAACCGGAACCGGTTCTTCCTCATCGGGTCGGACTACGTCTTCCCCCGAACGGCGAACTTCATCATTGGAAAGTATCTGAAGTCGAAGGGGCGGGCAGCAGTCGTCGGGGAGCGGTACACCCCACTCGGACACCGGGATTACAAGGGGATCGTGCAAGAGATCGTCAACGCCAAACCGGACGTGATCTTCAGCACCATCAACGGCGACAGCAACCTCGCTTTCTACGACGAACTGGCCGCCCAGGGGGTTACCGCAGACCGATTGCCGGTGGTGGCCACCAGTGTCGGAGAGGACGAGTTGCGCGGACTGCTGCCGGACCGGGTTACGGGCCATCTCGCGGCGTGGACGTACTTCCAGAGCCTCGATACACCCGCCAACCGGGAGTTCGTCGCCCGGTTCCGGAGGGAGCACGGCCCGGACCGGGTGCTCGACGACCCGATCGAGGCAGCTTACGCACAGGTCTACGTGTGGAAGCTCGCCGTCGAGAAGGCTGGCAGCTTTGAGGTCGACCGGGTCCGCGACGCGTTCCGTGCCGGCATCGAGTTCGACGCCCCCGGTGGGCGAGTCCGCATCGACCCAAAGACCCAGCACGCCTTCAAGCGGTTCCGTATGGGGAAGATTCGTGCCGACCGACAGTTCGACATCATCTACGAATCCCCGGAGTGGATCGAGCCGGCCCCGTATCCCCAGGTCGCGTTCCCAGGGTGGCGGTGCGACTGGACGCAGGGCGGCGTTACCCAAGGCCCCGAGGTCCAGATCGGACAGGGGTATTGATCACGGCGACTCGCCGTGTCCGTAGCGGATGAGGCCCCATTTGGCCTCGAACGAGGTGCCCCCGGTCGTGCACCGGCGCCGCGCGAACCGGAAGAAGGCTCGCAGCGTCGAGCCGATGTGGTTGCGCCGTGACCGGGCGAGTCGAGCCGGGCCACCCCCGAGGCCAATCGCGCTGGTCGCGGCGGAGGCGCGGTTGGTTCGCGCAGCGAAAACGCGGCGGAACGGCACCCGAACCGGCGGTCGCGGCCGGCGCGGACCAGGGAGGTAGGTTCGCGCGCCGCCGCAGGCTTGCGGGATTGGGTCGCGGTTGGTCCGGTATCGCGGCATGCGCTTCCCACACGCATTTTCCCCGGCTGCAGCCCTGCTCGCCGCGCCCGCCGTGCTGGCGACCGTCCTTCTCGCTTGCGTGGTGGTCATGCAGCCTGCCTGCACCCCCGACAAGGCCACGAACAACCGTGGCGCAGTCGCCGAGGGCGCAACCAAGGCCGCGGGAGCGGTCGTCGCCACGGAGCCGGCGCGAGCGTCGGACAAGCCTGCCGCCGGGGAGCGTGCGTGGCGCTTCCCGGCGACGGCGTCCGAGTACGCGAAGATGGTCGAGTCCGAACTCGGCGTGCCCCCGAGGATCGACCTGTCCGAGGCGGTGGAGATCCCGGTCTATCTCGATGGCGTGCAGGTCCATGGCAATCGCCGCCGTGCGTGCGACAACCCTTCGTTCCTCGGGAAGGACACCGTTTCCGGGTCGACTCTGCAGCGCCACGAAGGCCGCCGCGCCGACGGGACGCCGCTCCCGGACGTCGTGTGGGTCAGCTTCGCACGCAACTCGACGCGCGATCCGGCCAACCTCATCGGCTCGGTCCAGATGATCGGCTACCACAAGAAGACCGGCGCGACCGCGTTCTTCGAGAGCTGCGACCGGATCAAGCCGTGGGTCAAGCTCGATGAGGGCACGCTGCGCATGCGCGGGGTGATGCCCTGGATCGACGATCCCGCCGAGTTCGACCGCGCCTTCGTGCCGCCGGAGGCCTCGCGGCCGCAGTGTGTCCAGTGCCACCAGGCCGACCCCTTCATCACCAACGACTTCATCAATGCCGCGAAGATGCCGGGCACCGACGAGAACGTCGTCCCGATCCTCGACGAGGCATCGCCGTACTACGTCATCGGCGGCGAGAACTGGGACATGCGCACGATCCACATCCCGGGCAACGGCTGCTTCGAGTGCCATCGCGTGGGCCTGAGCACGATGTCGATGTTCATGGAGAACGGTTGGGATCCCAACGCGCACATGCCCCCAAAGGATCCGGGAAGCCTCGCTGCCGACGCCGCGCAATTGCTGAAGGTGTTGCGCGAGGGGCCCGCGAGCGTCGAAGGCGCGCATTGGGTGGTCCCGCCGGCGAAGGGGAGACCCGCTGCGACCGTGGGCGACGACTATCCGCATCAGGCGGAGTTCAACCGCCCGAAGCCCGCGTCCAAGCGCAAGGACAAGTAGGCCACGCCGGGTCGGCGACGATCGTGCCCTGATCCGGTCGGGAGGCCGAGCGAGCGTCGCTTCGCGGGGGCCAGGGCCGCCGCTACAAAGCCGCCATGCTGCTCGCCGCCCTCACCGCCGTCGCGTCCGCGCTCCCGCAGGCCCAGGACCCGCTCGACGCGTTGTTTGCGCGCGTCGCGGCGACGAAGCGCCTGCGCGCCGAGTTCGTGCTGACCCGCAGCGCGAGCCCCGAACCGGTCGTCTACACGCTCGACTACATGGCGCCCGATCGCATGCGCCTCGAGACCCGCAGCGAGGACGGCGTGACCGACGTGTGGGTCGTCGGCGTCACCATGTCGCTTCGTTCCGCCAACGCCGGGGCGACTTGGGCCTTCGACGTCGACCTGGCAGCCATCGGCAGGGACTTCCAGGCCCTCAAGGAGCGCGCCCGCGCCGCGGCGCCTTCGTTGGTTGCCGGGTTGCCACAGGCCAAGGACCAGACGTATCCCGTCTGCCAGTTCCAGTGGGGCTACGACGCGAAGACCGACAGCGGCGAGTTCCGCTTCGCCCTCGGCGCGCATGCCAAGCCGGATGCGCCGTTCGGCTGGCTCGAGACAGCGCGCAAGAAGGGCGTCGCTTGGACGCGCGATGGCGAACTGCTGCGCGCGGAGACCGACGGTCGCTTCCAGGTCGCGCTGGCGCCGACGGGTCTGCTGCACGAAGTGACCGGCCACACCGGCAAGGGCGAGATGCGCTTCGTGCTGCGCAGCGCGACGTTCGACCAGGATCCGCCGGCGGACCGCTTCGTCGTGCCGGCCGTCACGGCGGCCGAAGGCGAGGCCGCGAAGGCGCCGCGGCAGGCGTTCGAGGCGTCGATCCGGCAGTCGGAAGCGCTCGCGCTGCGCGCAGAGCTCTGGCGCGCGTGGGCGGTCGCCAAGAAGGGCGCCGCCGACGCCGCGGCGGCCGCGAAGGTCGACGCCGAGGCGAAGCTCGCGGCCCGCATCGTGCTCGCGCCCATCCTGGCGCCGCGGGTCGAGGACATGCTGCGCGCCGTGGCCGAGCCGACGGAAGTGATGGTGGCGCAACTCGTCGCCCAGGCCGGGACCGACCGCAGTCCAGAGAACGTGGCGGAGCTGCGCGCCAAGGGCGCCGACACCGTCGACGCCGGGCTGCAGCGTCAGTTGGAGAAGTTCGGCAACCTCGGCGGCCGTCGCGCCAACGCGCCAGCGCCCGCGCACCTCGCGCTCGAGCAGGACGTCGTCGAGGCGATCTACCGCGAGCTCGTCGTGGACGTCGCGGTCGCGCGCTTCGAAGCGGCGTTCGACAAGGCGATGCGGTGAGCGTGACGGGCGGGCGCTAGCGCGCGGCCGGTCACGGTCCGAGCACGCTCGGCGTCGTGGCGCCGGCGGTGGCATGGCGGCCTGGCTGTGCTCGGTCGGCCGGGGCCGGCAGGGGGAACCGCCCGCACACCCCCTTGACCGCAACCGCTCGCCGTGGGCAACTCTCCCGCCTATGCGTCTTCCCCGCCTCGCCCTCGTCCTGGCCGGCGCTGCGTCCCTCGCCGCCGCCCAGTCCAACGCCGTTCCCGGCACCGACGTCAACCTCTACGACGTCAGCAACTCGACGATCTACGGTCGTCGCGGCGCTGCCTATCCCAACGGCGAAGTCGGCATCGGCTTCGGCCACGCCTTCTGCAACGCCGGCACGGTGCACATCCCGTGGCAGACGTCGCCGACGACCAGCGGCCAGATGACGGACATCCACTTCAAGATCGCGTTCCTGCTGGCGCGCGAGAGCAACGGCCGCATCGTCCAGGTCTCCGGTCCGAACAGCTACGTCAAGCACTCGCGCGTCACCTACAACCTCGGCTCGAGCCAGTGCGGCACGTGCCAGACGGGCCCGACGAGCACCTTCCGCATCGGTTGCTACGACGCGTACAGCACCGGCTTCAACGGCGACCGCTTCAACCTCGGCCCGACGACCGAGATCGACCCGTGGACCGGCAGCTGGAACCCGGTGGGCAGCTACTTCGACCGCGGCGACCCCATCGTCGCCGGCGCCGGCGCCAATGACGGCGTGCAGTCGCTGACCAGCTCGCAGGTCACGTCCTTCGATCCGGTGAAGAACCGCGTCACCGTCGCCGAGAGCGAGCTCAGCCAGGCCGGCGTCTTCTACGGTCAGGTGCAGCTCGTCTGCGAAGGCGAGCCGGTCGCCGCGCGCGGCAACAACCTGCTCTCCGAGCGGCTCAACTTCACGTGGAGCGGCACGGCGTGGTCGACCAGCAACGCCGCCGGCCCGGTCGCGGGCTCGGTGCTCAACCGCTGGGTCGGCGCGACGCGGACCACCGCCGGCAACGGCGTCGACGACGGCCGCTTCCTGGTCGCGTCGAAGGTCACCGGTCCGGTCAACGGCGTCTACCACTACGAGTACGCCGTCCACAACATCGACAACGCCCGCGGCGGCGCGTCGCTGAAGATCCCGCTGCACCCGTCGGCCGAGCTGACCGGCGTCGGCACGCGCGACATCGACGGCAACGTGCTCAACAACTGGACGTGGTCGCGCAGCGGCGGCGAGCTGTCGTTCCTGGCGACGGCGAACAACTCGCTCGACTGGAACAGCATCTACAACTTCTGGTTCGACTCGACGGTCGCGCCGACGACGGGCTCGGTCGTGATCGACCAGGCTCGCATCGGCCCGGGCGCGCTGTCGCTGACGTTCGCCAGCGACGTGCCGAACGGCAACCTGTCGGCGAGCGTCGCCAACGTCGGCTCGGGCTGCTTCGGCCTCGGCCTCACGGCGACGCGCCCGGTGCTCGGCACGACGGCGCAGATCACCACGACCGGCATCCCTGCCGGCACGCCGCTCGGCGTCACGATCCTGACGCTGACGCCGACGCCGTTCCCGATCGACCTGACGGTCATCGGCATGCCGTCGTGCTTCGGCTACGTGCAGGACGGCGTCAACGAGGTCTGGCTCAACCCGACGACCACCGCGCAGGTGCCGCTCGTGGTGCCGAACTCGGCGGCGCTGATCGGCCTGCCGGTCGCCGCGCAGTCGCTGTCGGCGAGCCCGCCGCTCACGCCGCTCGGCTTCATCGCCTCGAACGGCGTCGTGATGGTCGTCGGCGCGCAGTGACGCGCTGACCGCGCGGCGGACTCAGTTCCGCCGCGGCTCGGGGATGACCCGGGCCTTCTCCTCGTCGGAGCGCGCTGCGGCGCGCTCCGCCAGTCGCCGGTCGGCGGCGGCTGCTTCGGCCTGCTCCTTCGCCGAGGGCTCGTACTCGACGCTCACCTCCGTGACCACGGGCGTGATGAACCAGGTCAGCGGCGGCAGGCCGTACCAGTAGACCTCCGACGAGGTCTGGATGACGCGCACCCGGTCGCTGCCGTCTTCGGCGATCTCGGCCGTCGTCTCCTCGAGCATCGCGTCGATCGTGCTGTTGCCGACGGCCGGCAGCAGGACGAAGACGTTGAGGCCGACGTTGGTCGTGGCCTTGACGTAGATCGGCCTGCCGTCGTCGCCGACGCGGCCATTCCAATGCGTGGCCGTCGAGTGGAAGGCGCAGCCGGCGAGCGGCAAGGCGGCGGCCGCGGCGGCGAGGGTGAGGGAGCGCGACCTGGTCGTCGTCATGCCGACGACGATCCGCCGTGGTCCGGACGCCGGCAAGCCCGCATCGCCTCAAGCCGCCGTCATCGCGCCGTCGATGCCGGACCGACCGCGTGAACGCCGCGGTCGTGCATGCGCGAGATCCCGTGGCAGGCATGGGGGCAGCACGCGCTCGCCTGGGTGCGCGGGCTGCCCGACGCCGGACTGCTGGCAGTCCTCGTCGCTGCGTCGCTGCTCGGCGCCTTCGTGCTGTCGCGGATCGTCGTCGCGCTCGAACGGCTGCGCGTCGCGCGCTGCCGCCGCATCGGCAGCGACGGCGAGCGCGCCGCCGAGGCCCTGGTCGCCGCCGCCGGCTACCGTGTCGCCGAGCGGCAGGTGACGCGCCGCTTCGACGTGCTCGTCGACGGCGTGCCGCGCGAGGCCACGGTGCGCGCCGACCTGCTGCTGCAGAAGAACGGCCGCACCTTCGTCGCCGAGATCAAGGCCGGCTGGATCGTCAGCGACCCGATGCACGCGCCGACGCGGCGGCAGCTGCTCGAGTACGAGGTCGCGTTCGGCGCCCGCGGCGTGCTGCTCGTCGACGTGCCGCGCAAGGCGGTGCGGCGCGTCGAGTTCCCGCTGGCGCGGGGTATCGAAGCGCGTACGGAACGACGCGGCGCCGGCAGCGGCGCCAGCTCGGCGCAGCCACAGCGCGCGGCGCGATCGCGCTCGCGCGCGTGAATCGGCCCGCAGCGCACGCGGGCGAACTCGCGCCGCTTCCGCTCAGCCCTTGCCCCGCGCCGCCAGCACGCCAAGGCACGCGCGCGAGAACGCCGGCAGGTCGTCGGGCTTGCGCGACGACACGTGGTGGCCGTCGACGACGACCTCGGCGTCGCGGAAGCGCGCGCCGGCGTTGACGAGGTCGTCCTGGATGCCGGGCGAGCCGGTGTACTCGCGGCCGCGCACGATGTTGGCCGAGACGCACATCCAACCGCCGTGGCAGATGCTGGCGACGAGCTTGCCCTGGCGGTCGAACGCGGCCAGCAGCGCCTTCACGTGCGGGTCGCGGCGCAGCTTGTCGGGCATCCAGCCGCCGGCCGCGACCACGCCGACGAAGTCGTCGGCGCGGCAGTCGGCGATCGCGGCGTCGCTGACCGCCGGGTAGCCGTGCTTGCTGTGGTAGCGCTCGCCGGCGCGCGCGCCGGCCAGCACGACCCGCAGGCCCGCTTCGCGGAAACGCAGCCGCGGGTAGTGCACCTCGAGGTCCTCGAAGTCGTCGCCGACGAAGATCAGGATCGCGTCGCTCATGCCGCGATCGTGCGCGGCGGCGGGACCGCGGGCCAGCGGCATCCGTTCGTGAAGATCCGCCGTGTGGCCCGCGAGGAAGGGGCCTTGCAGCGCTGGGGGCGACCACACGGTGGCACGCCACCGTCGCGCGCGCATAATGGCATCGTGCGTCCAGACTCCTTCGCCATCGCCGCCGCCATCGCCGCGGCCGTCGCCGCCGCCCCTGCGCTCGCCCAGACCAAGGACGACGGCCAGTTGTGGACCGCCTTGGTGCTGCAGGGTCGCTTCGGCGACAAGGAGAGCGGCCTCGACCGGTGGCGGTGGATGTTCGATCTGCAGGATCGCCAACGCGACGAAGGCGAGCACTTCGACCTCGGCGTCATCCGGCCTGCGGTCGGCTACGCCATCACCGACCACCTGATCGCGCACGCGGGCTATGGCTGGTTCATCAGCGACCCCAAGGGTCGTGACGAGTTCGGCGAGCACCGCCCTTGGCAGCAGCTGACCTGGAACATCCCGGTCGGCGACTGGACCGTGCAGTCGCGCACGCGCCTCGAGCAGCGCTTCGTCGAGATCGGCAGCGACACCGGCTGGCGCCTGCGCGAGTTCGTCAAGGCGACCGTGCCGCTCGCCGCCGACAAGCGCACGTACGCCAGCGTCTGGGACGAGCTGTTCTGGGACCTGTGCGACACCGACTGGGGCCAGCGCCAGGGCTTCCGCCAGAACCGCGCGTTCGTCGGCCCGGGCTGGTACCTCGACGACGCCAAGAAGGTCGCGCTCGAGGTCGGCTACCTCAACCAGTGGGTCGACCGGCCCGGCGAGGACAAGCTGAACCACGTGCTGTCGGTCTGGATGTTCGTGACGTTCTGAGCGCGGCGCGCGGCCGCGAGCGACGTCAGACCGGCGACTCGCCGTCCGCGGGGCCCGTGTCGTCGTTGCGCAGCGCGCGCGCCGCGAGCGGCATCAGGACCTTCGCCGCGAGCCACCAGACCGCCAACACGGCGAGCGCGGCCAGCCACGACGCCGCGCCAACCGCTTCGACCCAACCGAGCGCGGCGTCGCCCGACAAGTAGACGCCGCCGACGAAGAGCGGCGTCCAGAGCATCGCTGCGCCGAGCGTCGCGGCCGCGAAGCGCGCGAAGTCGTGGCGCAGCGCGCCGGCGAGCAGGTAGGTGGGCGTGCGCACGCCGGGCAGGAAGCGCGTGATCCAGAGCCACCTGTCGCCGTTGCGCGCGAAGCCGTCGCGGCATGCCTGCACGCGCGCCGGCCCCAACCAGCGGCCAAGCCTGCCGGCATCGAGCGAGCGGGCGCCGAGCCAGCGGCCCAGGGCGTACAAGGCGAGGTCGCCGAGCCAGATGCCGAGCCCCGTGGCGCACCCGGCGAGCGCCACGGGCATCGCGCCGGCGGCGGCGGCGAGCCCCGCGGCGACGCACGTGAGGTCTTCGCTGATGAACGTCGCGGCGACGAGCAGCGGCGCCGCGAGCCAGTGCGGCAGTTCGTGCAGCTGGCGCAGGAGGTCAGCGAGATCCGGCATGGTCCATCGGAGCCTTCGCCATGCGCCGCGTCGCGGTCACGACATCCTCTCGAACAGTCCCCGCACGTCGGCGTCGAGCGCGGCGGCGAGTTCCTTGCGGTCGCTCGCCGTGCGCGGCGTCGGCGCGAACGACAGCCGCGCGTCGATGCGCCGCAGCGCCAGCAGCGCGCGGCCATGCGGCACGAAGTCCGCGTCGCCGACCCAGCAGACGGACACCGAGGCCGGCGCGTCGGGCGGCTCCGTCGCGTAGTGGATGCACGCTGCCTGCACCGGCACGCCGGCGGTGGCGGCGGGTTCCAGCAGCGACGGCTTGAGCGGCAGCACGCGGTCGCCGACCGTCGTCGTGCCCTCGGCGAACACGACCAGCGCGCAGCCGTCGGCGACGCGCCGCGCGACGATGGCGTTGACCTCGGGCAGCTTGCGCTTCTGCTCGCGCGGCACGAACACGGTGTCGAACGCCCGCGCCAGCGGCCCGATCAGCGGCCAGTGCGCGACGTCGGCGCGCGACACGAAGGCGACCGGCAGCACGGCGCCGAGCACGGCGACGTCGACGTAGCTCAGGTGGTTGCAGACGACGAAGCGCGCGCCCGTCGGCGTGGCGCCGCGGACCTCCAGCCGGACCCCGAGCGTCCACAGCATCTGCCGGCACCACGTCTTCATGCACACGCGACGCCAGCGGCGCCGCGCCCGCGGGCTGGGCAGCAGCAGCAGGCCGCCGATCAGCCACGCGATCGTCCACGTCGCGATCGCCGCGAGGACGCCCACCAGACGGACAGCCGCGCGCAGGTGGGCGCGCGGTCCCAGGATGGGTGCGATCGGCGTCTGCTTGCTGGTCACTGCATCGACGGACGCGCGCCGAAGTGGCGCGCCGTGCGTCGCGTCATCGTCTCCAGGTCGATCGACGTCAGGAAGTCGATGGTCCCGAAATCGCGGTCGATCGCCGGCTCGCCGAGCACGACCGCGCCAAGGCGCAGGTACGACGCCAGCAGCGGCGGCAAGCGGCCTTCGGACGTCGTCCAGCGGTCACCGGCGAGGTCCATGCGGCAGGCAGCGACCGGACGCACGCGCAGCGTCGGGTGGAACGCGCGCCGCCGCTCGAGGTCGCGGCACGCGAGCCAAGCGGTGGCGACGTCGTTGCCGGGGATCGAGCTGCAGCCGAACAGGTGACGCTTGCCGTTGTGGCGCGCATACGCCGCGAGGCCGGCCCACAGCTGCAGCAGCGCTTCGCCGTTGCGGTGGTCGGGGTGGATGCAGGCGCGGCCGATCTCGACCGCGCCGTCGAGGAACTCGTCGCCGAGCGTCGACAGGTCGAACTCGCTCGCGGCGTACCAGCCGACGCTGCCGGTCTCGGCCTGGGCGCGCGTCTGCAGCCGGTAGCAGCCGACCGCCGCGCCGGTCGCCGCGTGCCGCACGATCACGTGGTGGAACCACGCGTCGAAGCGGTCGACGTCGAGGCCCGAGCCGGCGTTGGCGGCGAGACCCTGGCCCAGTTCGCCGGCGAAGACTTCGTGGCGCAGGCGCAGCACTTCGAGGACGTCGGCGCGGGTGCGGGCGAACGCGAAGTGGTAGTTGCCGGGCGCATCGCCGTCGGCGGGGAGGCCGGCGGCGAAGGGCGCGGTCAGGGGGAGGGTGTCGACGAGAGGAAGCGCGGTGGCGTTCGTCATCGGCGACAAGGAGTAGGTGGGTTGCCCGGGCCCTTCATGTGCGCCGCGTGAAGACTTGCGCCGGTGCGGAAGGCTGGCCGTTTCTTCTCCGGGCCTTCATGGCGCTCGCCGGTGCACGCGGCGGCGATGCGCGACGCGACGACGGCGGCCGTTCCGGCACCCGCCGTTGCCGCGGCGCTACGGCCCGACGGCGAACGCGCGCACTTCGCACGCGACCGGCTGCGCGCTGCTGTTGCTGGCGAACAGGCCGACGAGCCCGGTGGCGCGGCCGAGCACGGCGCGCGCGACCTTCACCTCGGCGTCGCCGCAGCGCGCGGTGATGCCGGTTTCGTTCGAGGTGACCGTGAGCCGGTGCCAGCCGTCGAGCCGCCACGCGTCGAGCGGCAGGTCGCGGTGCGCGAGCGGCGTCCACGCGCGGCCGGCGAAGCGGTAGACGGCGACCTGCAGGCCAGCCTTGCGCCGCGTCACCACGGCGATCGTGTAGTTGGTCTGGTCGACGGCGTCGACGACGAGGCCGGCGCTGGTCTCGTTCGCCGCGAGGCGCACGCTCAGCGCCGCCTGCTGGGCCTTCGGCGCCAGCGGCTGTGGCAGCCACGCGGCCAGCGCATCGGGCTCGATCACGTCGACGCGCGCGGCCGCGCCGTCGACGACGAAGCCGCCGGCGCTGGTGTCGAGCTTGCGGCCCTTGCCGAACCACTCGCGCAGCACGGCGCCGTCGTCGGCCGGCGGCTGCAGTTCGGCAGCGCGCGCCGTCGCCTGCGCGATGTTCCATTGCTGCACGGCCGCGCGTGCCGTCGCCGCGCGCGCCGTCGTGCCGATGGGATCGAAGGCCGCCGCCTGCGCGACCACCTGCTCGGCGGCGCGCGCCCAGCCGGCGGCGGCGTACAGGTCGGCGAGCGCGACCAGTTCGGCGGCGCTCGTCTGCGCGGTCTTGCGGCGGCGCGGCGCCAACGGATCGGCCTTGTCGAGCTGCGGTTCGACGCCACCGCGCAGCGAGTCGCGCAGCACGCCCGCGTCCATCGCGTCGATGCGGGCCAGCGCCTCGCGCAGCTTCGCCGCGGCGGCCTCGGGCTGCTTCTTGTCGGCGAGCGCCTTGCCGTCGTCGACGAGGCGCGTGATCGCGTCGCGGTTGTCGGCCTCGGACTTCGCCTTGAGCTCGTCGTCGGTCGGCGCGTCGGCGGGCAGCGGCGCGATCCGCAGGTTGCGGATCTCCAGGCCGCAGGTCTGGCGGCCGGCCATGCCGTTCATCATGCCGACCTTGCCGCGCACGTCGCCCTTCGCGGCGTTGGCCCCGTAGTCGGTCTCGTCGACGAACACGCGCAGCGAAGCGCCTTGCACGCGCACCGCGAGGCGCCGCCAGCCGTCGGCGGTCTTCGACGCCGCGTGCCAGACGTCGGCGATCTGCGTGTGGGCGCCGCGCACCAGCTGCAGCGTCTGCACGCCGATCTGGTCATCGTCCGGGTCGTACGCGAGGTGCAGCCGGACGCCGCTGTAGACGTTGCTGTCCGGCAGGATGCCGAGGCCGACGCAGAGCGCGAGGTCGAACTTGCGGCCGGCCTCGAGCGGTCGGAACTCGAGCGCGACCTCGTGGTCGGCGTGCGTCGCGCGCGACACCCACTCGTTGATCGTGCCCGCGTCGGGCGTGAGCGGCGCGAGCCGCACGCCGCCATCGGCCTCGACCCACGAACCCACGACGAACTCCGCCTGCGTCTTCTGCAGCAGCGACGGCGCGGCGGGCGCCGCCTTGGCTGGCGCGTTCGCCGGCTTCGCCGTGGTCGGCTTGTCCTTCGGTCGCGCGGCCGCGATCGCCGCGCGTTCCTTCACGCCGGCATCGCGGTCGAAGCGGTCGGCGGCGTCGACGCGCGTCGTCGCGGTGTCGAGCCACTTCTTCTGCCGGTACGCGGTCGCGAGTTCGACCTGCTGCTTGGCCAGCGATGCGTGCGCCTTGCGCCGCTCGGCTTCGCGCGGGTCGTGCTGCTGCAGCAGGAAGCGCGCCGACATCGCCGTCGCGTCGCGCACCGTGCTCGCCGGCGTCGCCGCCAGTTCGTCGAGCGCCTGCCACAGCAGGAGCGCTGCAGCCTCGACGTCCGCGTCCTTCTTGCCGAGCTGCTTCTCGGCCTGCGCGACCATCGCCACCGGGTCGGACTTGGTCGGCGCGCCGGCGTCCTTGCCGGCGGCGGGGGCCTGCGCGGTCGCTGTGGCGCAGAGCAGGCACGGCAGGAATGCAGCGAGGCTGGGGCGCATGCGGCGGCGCAGTCTAGCGAGCCGTCGGCCGGCGGCGGAACTCGTGGCAGTTGCATTGCCGCGGCGCCGTCGCGTCGGGACAATGCGCCGCGCGCGGGAAGGGCGGCGGAGAGTCCGTTCGACCGTGCACTCTCGCCATGCTCGAAGCCATCGCCCTACGCGTTCGTCTCTTCTCGGCGACCACTGCGTTCGCCATCCTCGGTTCGTCTTCCGCACTGTCGGCGCAATGCGTCGGTCAGTGGGATGTGGATGGATCGAACGGACTCAACAGCTCCGTCGCGCATGCGACGATGTGGGATCCAGACGGGGCTGGCCCGCAGACGCCACGCATGGTCGTCGCCGGGCCCTTCGGCGCCGTGGGATCCACCGGCCAAGGGCTGCCGTACATCGGCGCGTTCGATCCGGCGACGCGCACGTGGACCGGGTTCGCCAACGGCGTCGGCTGGCCGATCGCCGCGCTGTGCGCGACGCCCGACGGCGGGCTGTACGTCGCCGTGGGATCACAGGTCTATGTCTGGGCGGACCCGGCATGGGTGCCGCTCGGCAGCGGCTTCAATGCCGCGGTCGCGTCCTTGGCGCCGGCGCCATTCGGCGGCGTCTTGGCCGCAGGCGCGTTCACCCAAGCGGGCGGCGTCGCCGCCGGCGGCTTCGCGCGCTGGAACGGCACGGCATGGTCCAGCACCGGCCTTGGCGTCAGCGCGGTCGGGCGCACGCTGGCCGTGGCGCCCAACGGCGCCATCCTCGCATCGGGTCGCTTCACGCTCGGCGGCGTGCCGTCGGAGCGCGTCGCGCGCTGGGATGGACTGTTCTGGACGGTGCTCGGCCCGGCGTTCGACGCGCCCGTCGCGGCGCTGTTGGCGGTCGGCAACACCGACTTCGTCGCTGCCGGTGACTTCTCGCAGGTCGGCGGCGTGGCGACGAATCGCATCGCGCGCTGGAGCGGCACGGCGTGGCAGCAGGTCGGCAGCGGGCTCGACGCGACGCCGTATGCATTGGCCGTCGATGGCGCGCACTTCGTCGTGGGTGGCGCGTTCGCCAGTCTCGGTGGCGTGCCGATGGGCTACCTCGCGCGTTGGGATGGAACGGCGTGGCAGAGCTACCGCGAAGGCATGAGCAGCTACGTCCGCGCGTTGGCGCGCTGGCCGAACGGCGATCTCGTCGCGGCCGGTGACTTCGGCGTCGCCGACCGCGTGACCACGAACTTCCTCGCCCGCTGGGATGGCCAGCGCTGGCAGTGCGTCAGCACGGGCCGGCAGCCCTTGCCGGTCGGCAGCGTGCGCGCCGTGCTGCCGACGGCGACGGCCGAGAAGTTCGTCGGCGGCTCGTTCAGCCAGGGTTTCGGCCTCAACTACGTCGCGCGCTACGACGGCACGTCGTGGCAGGCGATGGGGCGCGGATTGAACAGTCAGGTCCGGGCGCTGCTGCAGTTGCCCAATGGCGACGTGCTGGCCGGTGGCGACTTCACGGCGACCTACGACGGCGCGACGTCGCTGCCCTACCTCGCGCGCTGGGACGGCTCGGCGTGGTCGTCGTTTGGCAATCCGTTCAGCCAGGTCCACGGGATGGTCCAGCGCGACAACGGGGACCTGTTCGTCGTCGGCTACAGCAGCCAGTTCGGTTGGGGCGCGCAGCAGTGGAATGGTTCGGCATGGCAAACGCTCGGCAGCGGCCCGGCGAATACGACGGCGCGCGCAGTCGCGTTGGCCCCGAATGGCGACGTACTGATGGGCGGCGACTTCGACAACGTAGCGGGGGTGTACACCGGTCGCATCGCGCGCTGGAACGGCACGACGTGGTCGAGCTTCGGCAACTTCAGTCCATACGTTGCGAAGATCAGCGTGGCAGCGAACGGCGACAGCTACGTGCTGACCGCGGGCAACTGGAACTACTACCGATACCTGCACCGCTACGACACGAACGGTTGGATCAGCGTCGGTGGGCCGACTGGATACGCTTACAACGACGACGAGGTCGCCATGGTGGCGTTGCCCAACGGCGACGCCTTGGTCGGCGTGAACAACCCCTACTCCTACGGCTACCTCTCGCGCTACTCGCCGTTGAACGGCTGGCAGAGCCTCAGCGTCAACGGTCCGGTCACCGCCCTCACGCAGCGCGGCCTCGACGAACTGCACATCGGCGGCAGCTTCTCGTCGACGCCGAGCGGCGCTGCGTCGTGCGTCAGTCGCTTCCTCGCCCCCTGCCCCGCGCGCCTCGAGCCCGCCGGCGCGGCGTGCGCCGGCCCCAACGGCACGGTCGAGCTCACGGCGCAGCCGTCGCCTTGGATCGGCCTGACCTGCCAATCGCGCGCGACCGGCCTGTCGACCAACGCCTTCGCCTTCGTCGCGCTTGGCGTGACGGCGATCAACCTGCCGCTCGACTCGATCCTCGCGCTCGCCGCGCCCGGTTGCGTGCTGGTGCCGGCGCCCGACGACGTGACCATGCTGGTGCCCTTCGCTGGCGAGATCAACACGTCGCTCGCAGTGCCCAACAATCCCGCGCTCGCCGGCACGACGCTCTTCCAGCAGGTCGTGCAGTTCGAACTCGACCCGGTGACCGGCCCGCTCTCGCTCAACGCCAGCAACGCGCTCCGGCTCGTCGTCGGCGTGTTCTGAGCCGGGCCGCTGGCGGGTGGCGGCGGCGATGCGCGCACGGCCAGCCATGCGATCGTGCGGCACCATGCCCGTCGGCCAGCGCCCGCAGGGCATCGGCTTGGCCGTTGCTCTGCGAGGCGGCTGCGCGTAGTTGCTGGCCGTATGCAGACTGGTCGCGCTGCCTTGGTCGTGGGTCCGATCGCGCTCGCGGCGTTGTCGGCGCTCGCGGCATGCGGCGGCGACGCTGCCGCCGCGTTCGGTGGCCTCGTCGAGTTCGTCGTCGAGCCACCGTGCGCGCATCGCGTCGCGCGCATGGACCTAGGCGCGCTGCAGCACGTCGATCGCTCGTACACCTACGACGTGGTGCCTCTCGAACTGGTCGGCGGCGCCTTGCTGCAAGGGGTGCACCGTCCGCCAGCCGGGACACGCGTGACCTTCGAACTCGCGGCGTCGGCGCGCGTCTACGTGTTCTTCCACGCCACGGTCGATGGCGGCTTCGGCGCGGCGTTCGCCGCGCTCGACGGATGGCGGCGGCAGCCTTCGGCGCCGCAGTACGACATCCACAACGGCGACCACGGCCACCGCATGGTGATGTACGCCCGCGACTTCGGGCCAGGCCGTCACGCCTTGCCTGCGACCACCGCCGACCGCGGCTGCTTCAACGTCGTCGTCCAGCCGGTGGCGACGCCGCGTTGACGGCCTGCGGGCACCCGCGCGCCGACCGCCGCCGCGCCCCCCTGGACGCCCCGGTCCGCCGCGCCACAATCGGCGGCCTCGCATGCCGTTCCTCCGCCACGTCGCCGCGTTCCTGCTCGCACTCTGCAGCCTCGCCGCTCCTGCCGCCGCGACGTGGTCGATCCTGATCATCGACGTCGTCACCGGCGAGGTCGCCGTCGGCATCGCCACGTGCCTGACCGGCTTCGACCTCAAGCCCAACACCGTCGTCGTCGTGCCGGGCTACGGCGTCGCCGCGGCGCAGTCGTTCGTCGGGCCGCAGTCGCTGCGCGAACTGATCCGCACGGGCTTCCTCGCCGGCACGCCGGCGAGCGTGATCCTCGGCCAGCTCGCCGCGGCCGACCAGGGTCACCAGACGCGTCAGTACGGCATCGCGAGCGTCTTCGGCGGCCAGGTCGCGTTCACCGGCAACGGCGCAGGCGCCTGGGCCGGCGACCTCGTCGGCCAGGTCGGCAACCTGCGCTACACCATCCAGGGCAACGTGCTCACCGGCCAAGCGGTCAACCTCGCCGCCGAGCAGGCGATCCTGACCACGCCGGGCAGCATCGGCGAGAAGCTCATGGCGGCGATGAACGCCGCGCGCCTGATGGGCGGCGACGGCCGCTGCTCGTGCAACGCCAACCAGCCGACGGCGTGCGGCGCGCCGCCGGCCAGCTTCACCAAGTCGGCGCACATCGGCCTGATGATCTGGAGCCGGCCGAGCGACGTCGACGCGCCGTGCAATGGCGCTGCCGGCTGCGGCGCTGGCAACTACTGGATGGACCTCAACGTCGCCAACCAGCCGGCGACGGCCCTCGATCCCGTGCTGCAGCTGCAGACGCTCTACACGAACTGGAAGCAGAGCCAGATCGGCCGGCCGGACCACTACCAGTCGACGGTGACGATGAGCGGCAGCTCGCTGCGCGCCAACGGCGTCGACGCGCTGACCGGCACGATCGTGCTGCGCGACGCGGCGGGCAACGCGCTCGGCAACACGCGTCCGGTGACCGTGTCGCTGCGCGCTGGCAGCACGGCGACGGGCGTGACGTTCAGCCCGGTCACGCCGGCCGCCAACGGCGCGTACACGTTCACCATGCAGGGCAACCTCGGCGCTGGCACGGCGATCGTCGACGTCGCGACGACCGACGCGGTCGGCCGCGTCGGCATCTGGCCGCAGCCCGTCGTGCAGGTGCTCGACTTCTTCGGCCCGTGCGGCAGTGGCGCGGTGCCCGGAGCGACGGGCGCCGTCGCCGACGTGCTGCGCGTCGACGGCACCGCGGGCGTCAACCGCGTGACGTCGGTCGGCTTCGGCCAGCCGTTCACCATCTCGCTGCAGGCGCCGGGCAATGTCCCGGGCAGTGGCGTGCCGACGCCGCCGGCGGGCTTCTTCGGCTTGTGGGCGCACCTCGGCCGGCCGGCGGTCGGCACGGAACTGCCGCTCGGCCTTGGCGCGGGCGCCTTGTGCTACACGCCAGCGCCGTTCTCGGGCGCGCCGACGCTGCTGCTCGCCGACTCGTTCGGCGCGGGCGGCCTGA
>JBEITC010000126.1:0-8990 GCA_040375075.1 Planctomycetota bacterium
GAATGCCATGGCGCGGCCCAGCACGAGCGCGCGCGCGGCTTGCAGGTCGGCGGGCGTGAGCGCGGCGTCGCCGTCGCAATCGGCCGCGATCGCGCCGAGGCCATCCTGGCCGACGACGCGCCGACGCAGGTCCGCGACCGTCACGACGCCGTCGCCGTCGAAGTCGCCAGCGAGACGACCGACGACGAGCGCGCGGCCCTCGGCGCGGCCGGAGCCGCTGACGCCGACCGGGATGCCGCCGTCGGCGCGCACGGACCATGCGTCGCCGCCGACGACCGTCACCGCGACCTCGACCGGCCTGCCGGCGGGGTCGCCGACGAGCCGGCCGTGCATGCGCAGGCGGATCGAGCCACCGGCCGGCACGACGCAACCCGTGAGCGGCACCGAGGCCTCGCCCGCCTCGACGGTCCAGAACGGCACGACCGCGACCTGCGTCGGGGGTTCGCTGCCGCCGACGACCTCGCGCTCGCAGCGCACGTCGCGCAGCGTCGCCAGCGCGTCCCCCGCGCCGCCGACGAACACGCGCACGGCCTCGACTTCGGCGTCGCGGACGGAAGCGTTGCTCAGCGTGCACGCGAACAGTTCCTGCTCGCCCGCCGGCACGACGGTCGAGCCGGGCGCTGGCTCGGAGGCGACGAAGATCGCGTCGCCGAGCGTCGACAAGAGGTCGAGCTTGACGACGACGCCGTCCTCGACGCCGCGCAGGACCGTCTGGAAGGCGCCCGGCGTCGCCGCGAAGTCGCTCGAGAACGTGCGGCCGGCGACGACGACGCGACCGGTGGCGTTGAGGTCGACGGCGGCCAGCATGTCCTGCCCGCCGCCGCCGACGTACGTGGCGAAGGCCAACGACGCGCCGTTCGCGGTCAGGTAGCAGAGGAATGCGTCGAGCGTGCCGCCGCCGAAGATCGGCTCGACCGCGTCCTGCGTCACCGGGAAGCCGTCGCCGCACTCGCCGACGACGGCGACATTGCTGCCTTCGCAGTCGATCGCGCGGACGCGATCACTGCCGGGGCCGCCGAGGTACGACGAGAACGCGATCGACTGGCCGTTCGCCGAGAGGCGCATGACGAAGCCGTCGCGATCGCCGCCGAAGATCGTCTGCGGCGCGTTGATCGTCAGCGGGTAGTTCAACGACTGCGTCATGCCGCCGATCCACACCGAGCCGTCGGCGGCGAAGCGTCCACAGTGGCCGTAGTCGATGTCGAGCCCGCCCATGTAGGTCGAGAACGAGTACGCCGTGCCGGTCGCGTTCAGTCGCGTGACGACGGCGTCGGCGAGGCCGAGGAACGTCGGCCGGACCACGCCCGACGTGGTCGGATAGTTGGGGCTGAGCGACCAGCCGACGCCGACGACGTGGCCGGTCGTCGGGTCCCGATCCAACGACACGATCTGGTCGTTGTAGATGCCGCCGCAGTAGGTGCCGTAGACCAGCGTCTGGCAGTCGGCCGTGACGCGCGCGAAGTAGCCGTCGGACTGCGCGCCGGCGGCGCCCGAGATCTGCGGCTGCACGGCGGTGGCGTGCGTCGGCATGTCCGGCGAGCTGCTCCAGCCGCCGACGTAGGCGTCGCCGGCGTTGTCGACGCACACCGCTTCGAGGATGTCGTCGAACACGCCGCCCAGGTAGGTCGCGCCGAGCAGGGCGCTGCCGTTCGCCGACAACCGCGCGATGAAGCCATCGCCGAGGTCGAGGAACGGGCTCGAGCCGCCATAAGCCGGACGCAGCGCGCCGGCGGTGACGGGGAAGTTCGCCGAGCGCGTGTAGCCCACCACCGTCGGCGTGTTGCCCGCGCCGAGGTCGAGCCCGCGCACCTCCTCGGGGCCGCTGCCGCCGAGGTAGGTCGCGTAGACCAGCGCCGAGCCGGCGTCGGTGCAGCGCGCGACGAACGCGTCGTAGCTGCCGGTGACGCGGAAGGCGCCCGGCGTCGTCGGGAAGTCGGTCGAGCTCGCCCAGCCGCCGACCCAGACGCCGAAGCCATCGCGCCAGCGCATGCCGTTGACGCGGTCGCTGAGGCCGCCACCGAGCAGGCTGCTCCACATCACGCCCGGATCGACGACCGCGGCGAGCGTCGGGTCGCGGTCGGGCGCGACGAAGCCGAACGTGCGGGCATCGAGCAGGCGGAAGGCGACGCGCAGGGGCTGCGGTCCGTCGGCGGTTTCCTGCCACGCGATCGGCGCTTCCTGCACGAGCGTCTGTTCGCCGTCGTCGGTGCGCACCGTCGCGCACAGGCGACCGGCCGCGTCGATGACCAGCCGGTCGACGCCTTCGCAGCGCGCCGCGAACGCGTCGACATCGGCGCCGGGCTGCAGCATCAGGTCGTACTCGAAGACGCCGGCGCGACCGTCGGGCAGCGGCCGGAAGACGACGTCGATGCCGTCGTAGACGCCGCGCATCGTCACGCGCGTGTGCGCCGGCACGTCCGTGCGCCAACGCGAACGGTCGTCGCCGACGAGGAAGTTGCGGCGCGTCGGCAGCGCGCCCTCGGCGCACAGCCCCGGCGTCGCGGCGCCGACGAAGCGCGTGCGCACGACGCAACCGGTGGCGCTGCGCACGGTCGCAGCCGCGGCGGTCCCATCCGGCGGCGCCGACCAGCGCTCGAGGCGCACGCTGAAGCCGTCGTCGTGCAGCCAGCCCATGCCGTCGCCGAAGACGCCATAGCGCACCGACTCGCCCCACTGGCCGAGGTTGGGCACGAACTGGGTCGCGCGCAGCGGCGCCAACGCCGCGTGCGGCGACGGCGTCGGGGCCGACGAGGACTCGGGCGCCGGCACGGTGGATGCGGCGACGAGCAGCGGCAAGAGGACGGCGAGCGGGCGCATGCGAAGGCGGGGCGCTCCGCAGCATACGCCCGGATGCCGCGGCGGGGAGCCCAGGCCGGGCCCGCCGGCGCGCCGCCGATCAGTCGTCGCGATCGCCCAGGATCGCCGCGTTCGCGCCGGTCACGCCCATGGCATGGAGGACGTTGCGCTCGAGGCGCCGCTCCAGCCGCCGCAAGGCGCGGGTGTCGGCGCCTTCCATCGGGATCGCGCCGCCCGCGACCGTGCCGTGGCCGCCGCAACTGCCGCCCTGGCCGTCCATGCCGGCGCGGATCAGCGCCCACGCGTCGCCGCCGAGTTCGGTGCGCACCGAGATGTGGTACTGCGCGCCGACGAGGCCGCCGCAGAACACGGCGCGCACGCCTTCCATGCGCAGCAGCATGTCGGCGACCTCGGCGACCATCTCGGCGCTGGCCGTGCGGCCGAGCGAGCAGAGGGTCACGCCGTCGTAGAGGCGCACCTTGGACAACGCCTGCTTGAGCGCCTCGAAGTAGCGCACCGGCAACCGCGGGTTGGCGATCGCCGCCAGCTTCTGGCGGTCGACGTGCGGCGACAGGTAGTCCCACACCGCGAGGTCGAGCGGACTGACGTTGCGCGACAGGTCGGCGGTGTCGGTGCGGATGCCGTACGCCAACGCCGTCGCCGCCTGCGGCGAAGGCGTCACGCCGGCGGCCAGCAGGTAGCCGCCGACGATCGACGACGTGGCGCCGACGTCGGTGCGCACGTCGAAGAACGCGCAGTCGGCCGGCCCGAGCTTGGCCTCGGCGCAGACGTGGTGGTCGACGACGATGTCGACGTGCACGCCCGCCGGCACGATCGTGTGGCCGAAGCCCGGCTGCGTGTCGACGAAGGCGACGCAGTCGAACTCGGCGATCTTCAGGTCCTCGACGCGGTCGAGTTCGAGGCCGAGTTCGCGCACCATCGCCTGGTTCTCGGCGCGCAGGATCTTGCCCGCGATCGCCAGCCGGCTCGGCACCCCGACCGCCCGCGCGAACTCCTGCAGGCCGGCGGCGCCGCCGAGCGAGTCAGGGTCCGGGTTGTTGTGCGTCAAGACCAGCAGCCGCTTGCGCGTGCGCAGCAACTCGCGCAGCGCCGCCGCGCGTCCATCGCCAGCCGGGCGGGACGCCGGCTGGGCCAGCGGGGTGGTGGTCATGGCGGGAGCGTAGGCCACGGCGGGGTCGTCCGGAGGTGGCCATCGGCCACCGGGGTCGGCAGCCTGCACTCAGAGGCCGAACTTGTCGAGGCAGGAACGGATGCCCGGCATTTCGGTCGGCGGGATCGAAGCGTCGAGTTCGACGACCCCCGGGATCGGGTGGCCGCTCTTGGGCGCGTAGCTGGCGAGCAGCGCATAGTCGACGCCGCCCGCCCCCGGCGGCAGGTACAGGCCGTCGGGCCCGGCATCACCTAACGTCATTCCTCGCAGTCGGTTGCCGAATCGCTCGAGCCACTCGCCCTGGGCTTCGAGGCCGATCTGTCCACGCCGCGCCGCGAGGCCGCCGTCGTGCCAGTAGTACAGCCGCTGGTGGGCAAGGTCCTCGAAGACGTCTTGCAGCGCGTCGACGTCGGCGACCGCGCGCACGCTGCGGCTCTGGGTCAGGCAGAACATGGCCTCCGGGAATGCCCGGATGAGCGCGAAGACCTCGCGGCACACGCGGTCGACGGCGGCGTTGCGCCCGACCTTGCGCCGCGCGAGCAGGGCGTCGACGCGTTCCTTGGTCCACGCCACCTGCGGGTCGCCCAGGTCTTCGTCCTCGATCTCGCCGAAGACGGGCACGACGCCGAGGTCGAGCACGACGAGCGGGCAATCGACGATGCGGCCAATCGCAACCGCGTGCTGCGCTGCCTTGGTCGCGGCGAGGCGCTCGCCGTCCTTGGCGGCGCCGAAGCCGACGGTCGACGACGGCCCGACGAGCGGATCGACGGCGCGCACCGCGCCGAACTGCACGGGCAAGTCCGCCGCGGCCGCTGCGAGCGCGGACCAATCGACCGGCCGCGGACCGGGTGACGCCGCGAGGCCGGCGAAGCGGGCTTCGAGGGCGGCGATCCACAACCGCCGCGGGTCGTGCGGACCATGGACCGAGGCCCAGGCCGACGCGAGGAATCTCTGCACGCGCATGGTGACGACGTTCTTGGGCCAGGGCGCGGGCGATACCATGCCACGCGCGGCATTGCGCCGTTGTAGCGGAGCCTCCACCACCATGCACAGAAACCTCTTCGCGCCCGTCTCGCTGCTCGTGCTCGGCCTCGTCGGCTGCCGCGCACAGGAGGAAAGCAAGGCGCTGCAGAACTCGGTCACGCGGCTGGAGCAGAAGCTCAGCCGGCTCGACGAGTCGATGCGCGCCCAGCAAGCCGAGCAGGAAGCCGGCAAGGACGCGAAGGCGGCCAACGACAAGGCGATCGCCGAGCTGAAGCGCGCGCTCGACGAGGCGCGGGCCAAGGCCGAGCGCGCCGAAGCAGGCGCCAAGCAGCGCGTCGAGGACGCGATGGCCAAGGCGCGGAACGAAGACCAGGGTCGCCAGAGGGCGCTCGACGAGGCGCGCGCGCGACTGGCCGACTTCGAGCGCCGGTTCGCCGAGGCGCGCGGCGAGCTCGACAACCGCGCGCGCGACACCGAGCGCATGCGCGGCGAGGCCGAGCGCCAGGTCCAGGAGATGCGCCGCGCGCTCGAACTGGCGCAGCGCGAGGCCGGCGAGCTGCGCCAGCAGATGGCGCGCCAGCAGGGCGAGCGCCGTGGCGACGACGGCCGCATGGAGGCGCTCGAGCGCCTCGCCGCCGAGCGCCGCGAGGTCGAGAAGCTGCGCGCGCAGGTGATGGCCGACGTCGCGCGCGGCAAGCAGCAGGACCCGAAGCCCGAGGGCGGCAAGGTCGAAGTCGCGCCCGAGCGGCTCAAGCGCCTGTCCGACGAGATGGCGAAGCTGCGCGCCGAGAACGAGAAGCTCAAGAAGGCGCTCGCCGACGCCAAGCAGGCGATGGCCGGCGGCAAGCAGGCCGATGGCGATCGCTTCGTCTTCGTCGATGTCGACGACGACGGCCTGCCGGACGCTCGCGCCGAGGCCCACAACGCGCCCGACCGGCGCGTGACCGTGATGCAACTGCCCGAGGGCACGCCGCCGACCAAGCCGACGTCGAAGAGGATCGCGTCGCGCGATGGCATGTTCGTGCTGCTCGACGAAGGCACGCCGACGACGACGACGCCCAGCAAGGCCGCCCCGCAGAAGTGGAACGCCAACTCGCCCGTGCCGGCGCCGCCGATGCCGCCCGCCGCCGCGCCGAAGACGATGACGTTGCCGCTGGCCGGCGGCGGTTCGCTGACCATCGAGAACGAGCACTGCGAGGTGCACATCCACGTGCACGGCAATGCGGCGCCGACGGACAAGGCCGGCCCGACGCCGCCGAAGACGGTTCGCCTGCGCAAGGGCGAGGACGCGGAGGTCGTCGAGGTCATCACGGCGCCGCAGCCGCAGCAGGAAACGCCGCCGGCGGCAGCGCCCAAGGCCATCCGCGCACGGCGCGTCGGCGGCGAGCAGCCGGCCGAGACGACGCCCGTCGAAGCCAAGCCGCCGGCGAACGCCGGCGGTGGCAAGGATGCGGGCAAGCAGCCAGCCGCCGAACCGAAGAAGGCCGCCAAGACGGTCGGCACGCGCGACGCCGAGACGGTCGACGAAGCGCTGCTCGAGTACGTGCTCGAGCTGCTGCTCGGCCCGGTCTGACCGGCGCCGTCGGCGCGCGCCCGCGCCGCGCCCTCAGGCGTCGAACGGCTTCATCAGCTCCTGCAGCCGCGTCAGCGCGCGCAGGTGCAGCGAGCGCACGGTGACTTCCTTGTCGTAGCCGAGCAGCGGCATGATCTCGGCGAAGCTCTTGCCCTGGAAGAGCCGCATTTCGAGCACCTGCTTGTGCTTGTCGCTGAGCTGGTCGAGCGCCGCGCGCAGCGCGTCCTTCAGCTCGCCGTAGCGGACCAGCATGCTGTTGCGCGGCGTCTTCTCGTCGGCGAAGCGCTCGCGGCCGCCGGTCTCGTCGAAGTCGCCGAGGTGCTTCTGGCGGCCGCCGCCGCGCTTCTTGGCGCGCGTGCGGCGCCACAGGTCCTTCAGCTTGCGATCGGCGATCGTCTTCACCCAACCGGAGAACGACGCGCCGGGCTGCACCTGGAACTCGTGGATGTCGCGGAAGACCTGCAGCAGCACCTCCTGCGTCAGGTCCTCGGCGCCCTTGTCGGCCGGCATGTTGGCGCCGTAGCAGGCGTCGGCGACCCACTTCACCACCTTGTCGTGGAGGTTGCTCCACGACAGCGACGCGTCGTCGTCGCCCTGCACGGAGCGGACGTGGCGCAGCGTGCTGGAGAGATCCTCGGACGACGGATCCTTCGGGTCCGGAGCGGTCATGCGCGCGATCCTAGCGCGCAGGCGGGCGGCAAGCCGCTTCCGCCAGCACGCGCAGCGGCTACGGTGCGCGATCGATGGCGGACCCGCAGCGCATCGGCATCGTCGACATGGGCTCGAACGCGATCCGTTTCCTCGTCGCCGAGGCGACGGCGGGAACGATCGCGGTCCTCGAGAGCCACCGCCTCGCGGTCCGGCTCGGCCACGACGTCTTCCACACCGGCCAGATCCCCGAGGCGACGCTGGCCGAGGTCGTCGACGCCTTCCGGCGCTTCCGCGCCACCTGCGACCGCCACGGCGCGCAGCGCGTGCGCGCGATCGCGACCTCGGCGATGCGCGACGCGCGCAACCGCGACCTGCTGCTCGACCGCGTGCGCGACGCCGCCGGCATCGAGATCGAGGTCATCTCGGGCACGCAGGAGGCCTACCTGCTGAAGCTCGGCGTCGAGACCAAGGTCGACCTGCGCAAGGGCCACTCGCTGCTCGTCGACGTCGGCGGCGGCTCGGTCGAGGTCGTGCACGTCGAGGACGGCCAGGTCGTCAGCGCCGACAGCTACCGGCTCGGCGCGCTGCGCATGCTGCAGGCGCTGCGCGAACGCGACGCGGGCGACGGCGGCGAGCAAGAGGACTTCGTCGAACTGCTGCTGCGCCACCTGCGCAGCCTCGACCACCGCATCGCCGACCGCTTCGAGACGCGCCGCGTCGACCGCTACGTCGCCGTCGGCGGCAACGTCGAGAGCCTCGCCGACCTCGCGGCGCTGAAGACCCCCGCGCGCAAGGCCGACGGCGTCGAGGCGCACGCGCTCGCCGACCTGCACGCCGAGGTGCTGGAGCTCGCGCGCCAGCCCGTCGCCGAACGCATCGAGAAGCGCGGCCTCAAGCCCGACCGCGCCGACACCATCGTGCCGGCCGGCATCGTCTACACGCACCTCGGCGAGCTCGCCGGCGTCGACCGCGTGCTGGTGCCGCGCGTCGGCATCAAGGACGGCCTGCTCGCCGAGTGCCTGCAGGGCCACGTCGACGCCTTCGCCGCCGAGGACCACGTCGACGTCGTGCTGTCGTCGTGCCGCGCGATGGGCCGCCGCTTCCACTTCGAGGCCGGGCACGCCGAGACGGTCTGCACGCTGGCGCGCCAGCTGTTCGACCAGACGCGCGAGCTGCACGGCCTCGGCGGCCGCGCGCGCGTGCTGCTCGAGGCGGCGGCGCTGCTGCACGACGTCGGCGTGGCGGTGAACAACGATGGCCACCACAAGCACTCGCAGTACCTGATCGCCGCCAGCGAGCTGGTCGGCCTGAGCGACGAGGAGCGCCACATCGTCGGCATGCTGGCGCGCTACCACCGCAAGGCGCCGCCGCAGCGCGAGCACGAGGACTTCATGCAGCTGCGGCGCAAGGACCGCACGCTGGTCGAGCGGCTGACGGCGCTGCTGCGCCTCGCCGATGCGCTCGACCGGCAGCACGCCGCGGTCGTCCGCGGCGTCAGCGTGAAGATCCGCGAAGGCAGCGTCGAGCTTCGGCCTATGCTCGGGGGCGGCGACCGCACGCGATTGACGCTCGAGGCGCGCGCCGTGGAAGAGAAGGGCGAGTGGTTCGCGCAGCTGTTCGGCCGTCGGCCGCAGCTCGTCGCGCCCTGACGCACACCGTGATGCACCACCCAGAAGAACCCGAGCCCGTGCCGACCCAGCAAACGGCCCACGACGCGTTCGTCTTCGCGGACGACGCGGTCCGCGCCCGCGCATCCGAGGGCCTCGCCGACGTCGTCGCCGCGCGCGTCGCCGCCGCCGTCGCCGACCTGCGTGC
>JBEITC010000504.1:0-2817 GCA_040375075.1 Planctomycetota bacterium
CCGACAGCCCGCGCAAGTCGCCAGCGTCAGCGCCGGCGCGCAGCGTCAGGTGCACCGTCGCGCACAGCTTCTTCAGCAGGTCGATGCCGGCCTGCAGCGCGTCCTTCTGGCCCTTGCAGGCGACGACCGGATCGGCGGCGTTCGGCGCCGTGTCCATGCCGTTGACGTAGATCGCGACCGGCGTCTTGCCGCTGTTGGCCATCTTGCCGACCGGACGCTGGCGGAAGAGCGGCCACAGGCCCGCGCCCTTGATCGCCTTGATCAGCGCCTCGCGGTCGCCGGCCGGCTTCGGCAGCGCCGCGAACTCTTCCTTGCCGCCGGTCGTCAGCGCGTTGTCGATGACGAGGCGCAGCAGGAAGCGGCGCTCGCCGAAGTCGATGCGTGCGACCTTGCCGGTCACCGGCGAGCACCACACCAGGTCGCGGTCGGTCTTGTCGAGGAACAGCGGCTGGCCGGTGACGACCATGTCGCCCTCCTTGACCAGGACCTTCGGCTTGATGCCGGGGAACTCCGCGGTCTCGAGGCACACGCGCGCCGGCTCCGCGGCGTCGACGAGGACGGGCTCCGGCTTTCCGGCGAGCCGGAGATCGAAGCCCTTCTTGATGGTGTAGGTGGTCATGCGTTCGCTGGCCTGGATTCGGTCCGGGCGCCCGTCGGGATCACTTCGAGCAGGCGCCCTCAGGCTCCGGCTCGCCCGCCTGCTTGCCGCATCGCTGGCAACTGCCGTCCGGATTCATGCCGCCGCACGAACCCGACAACTTCCGGCCGCCGACCGCCAAAAGGACGATCGCCAGCACCGGAACAGTGATCACCAGGATGGGAAGGAGGACGTTCGTCACCGGAAGCCGAAAAATGGCGCGAGCACGATAGCGACCACGGCCTCCGCTTGCACGCCGCGCGAAACGCAAAAACCGCCGCCTTGACGCTCCCTTGAGCCGACGCCTCAGCGGCGCTGCAGCACGAGGTCGGCGAGCGCGGACAAGGTGTTGCAGTTGGCCAGCGACAGGTCGGCGTCCTGGAAGCGGGCGCCGAAGCGCCGCTCGACGAACTCGACGACCTCGATGACGCCCGCCGAGTCGACGATGCCCGAGGTGACCAGCGGCGTGTCGGGCAGCAGGCCCTCGTCGCGGCCGTCGCGGAACCAGTTGGCGACGAACGTGCGCAACTCGGCGAGCACGGCAGCGCGGTCGGGCGGCGGAGCGGTCGGCATCGGCGGGCGCGGGATCATGCCGACGCGCGACGCGCGGGGGAACGGCGAAGGGCCGTGAGCGCACGCCGGCGCGGCGCGTCCGGCGCCTCATTTCGTTCCGCCGCAACTGACGCCCCGGCCGGTGCGCCTGCGGCGGTAACACTGTGCTTGCTGCGTCCGCGTCTGGCGCCGCCCCGGGGCGCGCCCGAGCGCCGCGCGGCGGTCCCTCGGCCCCGTCCGGCAAACGTGCCCGACCCACAGGTCGCATCCTCAGGACCCGACCGCCGCGGGTCGCCCGCATGGCTGCTGGGCAGGGCGTCCGCGGCCGGTCGGCGGGCATGGCGCCGCCGGGGAATCGTCGGCGCAGCAGGGATGGCGGCGGCGCGACTCACCCCCCGCGGCGGCCGAGCCCAGTTGGCACGCGCGCCACCCGATCCTCCCGCAGGGATCAGCCCACTCGCTTGCCCTGGACCCGCCGCCGCCGTTCGCTGCTCGTCCTCGATGCGTCTGCGCCGCGTGATCCTGCTGCTCGGCCTGCTGGCCACCCCGGTGGCGCTGGCGCCGCACCTCGCGTCACTGCACTGGACGCTCGACCTGCTGGCGTGCTTTCCCGTGCAGGCCGGCGCTTGGTGCCTGCTGTGCGCCGTGCTCGCGCTGCTGTGCGGCGGTCGGACGTCGTTCGTGCTGTTGCTCGGGTTCGCGCTGGCAGCGGCGGCGGCGCTCGCGCCGGCGTGGCTGCGCGCACCCGCGCGCGGCGCTGACGGCGACCCGACCGTGCGCGTGCTCGCGCTCAACCTGCTGCGCGGCAACGAAGACGCTGCCGCAACGGCGTTGGCGACCATCCAGGCACACGACCCCGACGTGCTGTTCTGCAGCGAGGTCACGCCCGAGTGGCTGGCACGCCTCGAGCCCGCGCTCGCGCACCTGCCCCACCGGCGCGCGCAGCCCGATCCCGGCTACTTCGGCGTCGCGCTGTTCAGCCGCTGGCCGCTCGCCGGCGCCGACGTGCTGCCGCTGCCGTTCCAGTGGACGCCGGCGGTGCGCGCGACGGTGACGACGCCGCACGGGCCGCTCGGCGTGCTCGGCGTGCATCCGCCACGGCCCGGCTCGCGCGACCAGTGCGAAGCGCGCGACCTCGGCCTCGCCGCGTTCGCCGACGCGCTCGCGCCGCTGCCCGAGCGCCGCGTCGTGCTCGGCGACCACAACGCCACGCCGTGGAACGCCAGCTTCCGCGCCATGCTGGCGGCGACCGGCCTGCGGCAGGCCGCCGATGGCGACTGGCAACCGACGTGGCCGAGCGAACTGCCGTGGTTCCTGCGCATCCCGATCGACCACGTGCTCGTCAGCGACGGCGTCGCCGTCGCTGCGTGCGCAGTCGGCCCGTCGTTCGGCAGCGACCATCTGCCGCTCGCGGCGACGCTGCGGTTGCCGCGATGATCAAGTACCTCGGCAGCAAGCGCACGCTCGCCCCCGCGATCCTCGCGCTGATGCGCGGCTTCGGCGGCGTGCGCACGGTCGTCGACCTGTTCGCCGGGACGTCGCGCGTCGGCCACACGCTCAAGGCCGCCGGCTTCCGCGTGCTGGCCAACGACCACAACGCCTACGCCGCGACGCTCGCGCGCTGCTAC
>JBEITC010000262.1:0-5721 GCA_040375075.1 Planctomycetota bacterium
GCGCTGAGCGCGGCCCCGCGCGCGGTCAGCGCCGCTTCGCGCGGCGCGCAGCGGGCTTCGCCGGCCGACCGGCCTTGCTCCGCGCGGACGGCTTCGCCGTCGCGGGCTTGCCGCCGCCGAACACCAGCTCGACGACCTGCTCGAAGCGGTCGACGAAGAACAGCTCGACGCCTTCGACCAGCTCCGGGCGCAGTTCGCGCGCCTCCGCCTCGTTGCCCTTGGGCAGGATCACGCGCGTGACGCCGAAGTTCTTCGCCGCGAGCACCTTCTCGCGCACGCCGCCGATCGGCAGGACTTCGCCGACGACCGTCAGTTCGCCGGTCATGGCGAGGTCCATCGGCGCCGTGCGACCGAGCAGCGCGCCGAGGAACGCGCAGGCGATGGCGATGCCGGCCGACGGCCCGTCCTTCTTGATCGCGCCGGCGGGGAAGTGCAGGTGCAGGTCCTGCTCGCCCATCGTCTGCAGCTCGAGGCCGAAGCGGCCGGCGTGGCCGCGCAGGTAGCTGAGCGCCAGCCGCGCCGACTCGCTCATCACGTCGCCGAGGCTGCCGGTGAGCTGCAAGCCGCCCTTGCCCTTGCTGGCGATCGCCTCGACGTAGAGCACGTCGCCGCCCGCGGGCGTCCAGGCGAGTCCCTGCACGACGCCGGGCAGGCGCTGCTTGCGCCGTTCCTCGGGCTGGAAGCGCGGTCGGCCGAGCAGCTTGGTCGCCTCGACGGCCGACAGCCGGCCCGGCCCATTGCCGCCGCCGGCGACGTCGCGCGCGACCTTGCGGCACAGCCGCTGCACGACCTTGTCGAGGCCGCGCACGCCGGCTTCGCGCGTGTGCAGCTGCACGATCTGGCGCAGCACCGGCGGCGCCACCGACAGGTGCTTGCCGGCGAGACCATGGCGCTCCAGTTGCTTGGGCAACAGGTGGCGACGCGCGATCTCGACCTTCTCCTCGAGCAGGTAGCCGGGGATCTCGAGGATCTCCATGCGATCGCGCAGCGGCTCGGGGATGTCCGAGAGCACGTTGGCCGTCGCCAGGAACATCACCTTCGACAGGTCGAACGGGACGTCGAGGTAGTGGTCGACGAAGGCGTGGTTCTGCTCGGGGTCGAGGACCTCGAGCAGCGCCGAACTCGGATCGCCGCGGAAGTCGCTGCCGAGCTTGTCGATCTCGTCGAGCAGCAGCACCGGGTTGTTGCTGCCGGCGGCCTTGAGCCCCTGCAGGATGCGGCCCGGCAGCGCGCCGACGTAGGTGCGGCGGTGGCCCTTGATCTCGGCCTCGTCGCGCATGCCGCCGAGCGAGAAGCGATAGAACTTGCGCCCCATCGCGCGCGCGATGCTGCGGCCGAGGCTGGTCTTGCCGACGCCGGGCGGGCCGGCGAGGCAGAGGATCGAGCCGGAGTGGCCGGGACGCAGCTTGCGCACCGCCAGGAACTCGAGGATGCGGTCCTTGACCTCGTCGAGGCCGAAGTGGTCGTCGGCGAGCACGCGCGCAGCGCGCGCGAGGTCGCCGTCGTCGACGGTCGACGCGCTCCACGGCAGCGACACGAGCCAGTCGAGGTAGTTGCGCACGACGGCGTACTCGGCCGACTCGACCGGCGTGGTCTGCAGGCGCGTCAACTCCTCCTTGGCGCGCTTCTGCGCCGCCTCGGGCAGGTTCGCGCTCGCGACCGCCTCCTCGAGGCGGTGCAGCTCGGCCGTGCGCGGATCCTTCTCCTCGCCGAGCTCGCGGCGGATGCTCTTGAGCTGCTCGCGCAGGAAGTAGTCCTTCTGCGCCTTCTCGGCCTTGTCGCGGATCTCGCCGAGGATCTTCTTGTCGAGCGCGACGAGCTCGCTCTCGGCCATCGCCAGCTGCAAGGCCAGCTCCAGCCGCTTCTCGACGTCGACCTGGTCGAGCAGCCGCTGGCGGTCGTCGACCTTGCGCACCACGCCGGCCGAGAAGTCGGCGAGCTGGCCGGGATCTTCGACGTTGAGCAATGCGGTCGCGAAGCCGGTGTCGCCCTGCTCCTGCAGCTCCGCGAGCTTCTGCAGCTGCTTCTGCAGCAGCCGGAAGAGCGACGCCGCGCGATCGCCCTGCGCCGGGATCTCCACGAGTTCCTTCACCCGCGCGACCATGTGCGGCTTCTCGCGCACCATCTTCACGAGGCGCGCGCGCCGCAGCCCCTGCGTCATCGCCGACGCGCCGCCGTCGGGCAGCTTGATCGTCTTGAGGATGCGCGTGACGACGCCGACCTCGTGCAAGCCGTCGGGCCCGGGAGCGTCCTGCTCGGCGTCCTTCTGCAGGACGAGGAAGAGGTAGCCGTTGTGCGCCTCGGCCTTGGCGACGATGTCGCGCGCTTCGGGCTGCTCGAGCAGCAGCGGCATCATCAGGTGCGGAAACGGCGCCGCCTTGCGCAGCGGGAAGACGAACATCGTGTCGGGCAGGGCGTCCTGCACGACGACGGAGTTGCCGCCGGACGGTTCGGCTGCGCCGACCGCGGCGGCTTCGGGCCCCTCGGGGCCACGCTCGACCGCATCGGCGGCGGGTTCGGGGGCGTTCTTCGCCATCCCCGCCTTCTACGGCAGCCCATCGACCGGAAAAAGTGGCCGAAGGCTGCAAGGCGGAGGGAAACACGAGCGCGCACGCCGCTGCGTGACAACACGCAACCGCTTCTACCGTCCCTGCCTGCCCCAGTTGGGAGCGGCTTCGTCGGCAATGACGGCGTGCGCGCTCGAAGGAAAAGTCGGATGCACGGACCGCGCAACACACGCGGTGGGTCCTCGACGCGGCCCTGCCTGCCCCGGAAGGGGTCGCGCCGCGAACCCGCTCCGCGCATCCGTGGCCACCACCAGCGCGAGCCGGACGGTGGCCAAATACGTTGTGAAGGGTCGGCAGACCGGAAGTCCGCCGACGCGCAACGCTTCGCGCCTCGCGCGCGACCGGTTGCACGGCGCGCGAAAATCTGCGCCGAAGGGCCCAGTCAAAATGACCACTGCGCCGGCGTCTGCGCGCCACGCGCGATGCGCGGCCGCGTCAGCGGCAGCCGGCGGCGGCGAGCGCGCGCACCAGCAGCGCTTCGGCGTGCTGCTCGCTCGCGGCGAGACCGCCATGCGCGGCGATCGCGCTGCGCATGGCCGCTGCCGCCGCGCCCGCGGCGACGCCCGGCAGGACCTTGGCCGCCAGCGCCGCACAGGCCATCGCGGCCGGGCAACCTGCGGCGCGCCACCGCGCCTCGCGCACCACGCCGGCGTCGACGCGCAGCGACAGCTCGACCTGGTCGCCGCAGACGGGGTGCTCCGCCCGACCGACCGCGACGCCGGGGCCGGCGAGTTCGCCGACGCCGAGACCGGCCGTCAAGACATCGCGCAGGCGCGGTCCGACCATTGCGGCCGCCTCACGGACCTTCGACGGCGACGGCCGGCGCGGCCACGCGCTGCGGCGCGGCGTCGAGCGGCATCAGCTCGTTCTGCAGGAACGTGCACGCCGACAGGCACGCGAGCAGCGCGACGACGAACGCGCGGCGGACGACGCCGCTACGGGACGAACGGTTCTGCATCGGGCACCTCGTTCTGCAGCAGTTGGTCGAAGGTCTCCCGCGTGCGCACGATGCGCGCCGCGGCGCCGTCGACGAGCGCTTCGGCCGGCCGACGCCGGCTGTTGTAGTTGGATGCCATGCTGGCGCCATAGGCCCCTGCCGCCAACACCGCGAGCAGGTCGCCCGGACGGGTCGGCGGCAGGTCGCGGCGCTTGCCGAGGAAGTCGCCGGTCTCGCACACCGGACCGACGACGTCGACCGTGCGATGCGCCCCGGAACGCGGCGCCACCGGCACGATCGGGTGCTCGGCGGAGTAGAGCGCCGGACGCAGCAGGTCGTTCATCGCCGCGTCGACGAGCAGGAAGGTCGTGCCACCCTGCGGCTTCTCGCCGAGCACGCGCGTGAGCAGCACGCCGGCGTCGCCGACGAGGAATCGCCCGGGCTCGACGATCGGCCGCCAGCCGCGCGCCTGCAAGCGCGGCAGCAGCGCCGCCGCCACGGCGCCGACGTCGAGCGGCTCGCCGGCGCCGTAGCCGATGCCGAAGCCGCCGCCGAGGTCGTAGTGGGTCACACCGCGACCGCGGACCGGATCGGCGTCGACGAACGCTTCGACCTTGGCGAGCGCCTGCGCGTAGGGCTCGACGCTGCGCAACTGGCTGCCGAGGTGCACGTGGTAGCCGACGAGCTGCAGCCACGGCGAGGCGACGATCGCGGCCACCGCCTCGCCGGCGGCGCCGAGCGACACGCCGAACTTGTTCTCCTTCTTGCCGGTGCTGATGTACGCGTGCGTGCCGGCGTCGACGTCCGGGTTGACGCGCAGCATCACGCGCAAGCGGCGACCGAGCTGGCTGCCGACGCTGGCGAGCTGCTGCAGCTCGTGCGGCGATTCGACGTGGAAGGCGAGGATGCCGGCGGCCGCGGCGGCTTCGACCTCCCACCGCTCCTTGGCGACGCCAGCGAAGACCACGCGATCGGTCGGCAGCCCGGCAGCCAGCACGCGACGCAGTTCGCCGCCGCTGACGACGTCGAAGCCAGCGCCGCCGGCGTGCATCGTGCGCAAGACCGCGAGCGCGCCGTTCGCCTTCACCGCGTAGCAGATCGTCGCATCCCCACCGAACGCGGCGCGGACCAGCGCGAGGCGGGACTGCATCGCCGCGCGCGAATAGACGTACAGCGGCGTGCCCAGGCGCGCGGCGAGCACGGCGAGGGGCACGTCCTCGCACCAGAGCGCGCCGTCGCGACGGTGGAACTCAGGCGTGCCGGAGCCGGCGCAGGGGTGACGGTCAGAGGACATCGGATGGGCGCAGCGGTCTGCGGGGGTGGAATGTGCCCGAGGGTGGGCGGAGGTGTCCAGGATGTGTCCGCAGCGCGGCGGGGTGGTGGGTGGGGAGTGGGTGGCGGGTGGATTGGTTGGTTGGCGGGCGGGCGGGCGAGCGGGGTGGGGTTCCGCGTCGTAGGCGCGACGAGTGGATGGGTCTGGTGGTGTGCCGACGCTCCGTGACGCCGCGCCGGCCTGACTCCGCCAGAAGCGCCACGGGCGAAGGCACGCAACCAACCCCGACGCAGCCGCTCCGAAGGCCTGGGAGAAGATGATCCCAGGCATCCGCGCCGATGGGCGGGCCAACATGGAGCGGTGTGGACGGGGCTCCGCGGCGAGGGGCCGGCCAACATGGAGCGGTGTGGACACGCGGCTCCGCGCCGATGGGCCAACCAACATGGAACGGTGTGGACACGGAGCTCCAACTCGGAACTCCGCGCCGGCCGCGCGGCGCCGAGCACGCACGACCCGTCCGCCTTCGGTCACCACTCGCCACCCTGACGTTTCCCGAACATCGCGCTTGCGTCGCTGGTCTGCGGTGTGTATGTTCGCGGAATCAAGTGGCGGTCGACGGCGCGAACGGATGGTCCGGCGCGCAACTACATCGACCGGCGTCACGTGTTCACGCGCACTGGGGCGCACTGGGATCGGGAAGGCACGGACACCGCGATGACGACGACGCGCAAAGCTGCGAGCAAGAACAGCAAGCCGCCGACCAAGCCGCCCCGCTCATCGAAGCCCCGCCGCCCCGTGCAAGGCCTGCTGCCACTGCGCTCGTGGGGCGGCGCGCGCAAGGGCGCTGGCCGCAAGCCCAAGGGCGCTGCCGCCCTGATGCCACGCGACACCCGCCCCACCCACGCCGCCGCGCACCCAGCGCTCGTCACCGTCAAGCTGCGCCC
>JBEITC010000643.1:0-1730 GCA_040375075.1 Planctomycetota bacterium
CGGCGCCGCCGCGCGCGCGCTGCTCGCCCTGCGCCGCCGCAGCTAGGCGCGGACGCGGACGAACATCGCACCGCAGCGAGCGCGCGAGCTCCCGCCGGGCTTCCCGCCGCAGCCGCGCGCTACTTCGCCTTCTCCGACTGGTCCCACGCCACGGACTCGCGGTAGACCTGGGCGCCGCCGAAGTTCTGCACCCAGTAGCGGCCGTCGTTGCCGATGCCGGCTTCGTGATGGCCCGGATCGAGCAGGTTGCGATGGTGGCCGCTCGACTGGCACCACGCGTCGTGCGCGCCCTGCGCGCCGTCGACCAGCGCGATGTTCTCGCTCGCGCCCTTGTCGTAGCCGGCGAGGCGCATGCGATCGAACGGCGTCGTGCGGCCCGGCGTCGGCGACTGGTGCGCGAAGTATCCGAGCTTCGACATCTCCTCGGCATGGCCCTGCGCCGCCGTGCAGATGACCGGCACGATCGCGAGCGGCCGGTGCCGGAACATCGCGCGGTACTCGTTGGTGACCTTGAGCTGCTCGCGCTGCGCCGACATCAGCGTGCGGCCGGCGATGTCGTTGTAGCGGTCGATGCGGCGCCACTCCTCCCACTGCGCCTGCTCCTCGGCGGTGAGGCTGAGTTCGCGCACGCTGATGGTCTTGCCGGCCGGCAACGCGCGCACCCACGCGATGCGCGCCATCGTCGCATCGTCGCCGTCGCCGAGGTCGGCGAGCCGCGCCGCCAGCCAGTCGATGCGCTCGAGGTCGGTCTGCACCGCGCCCGGCACGGTGAGCTTGAGCTTCTGGTCGTTCCACAGCGTGCGCAGCGCGGCGACGCGGCGGTTGACCTCGGCCTGCACGCGCACGTACTCGGCGTAGCGGTCCGACGAGACCGCCGGCGGCTTGTACGGGTAGAAGTACTTCACCTCGTCGTAGATCAGCTCGCGCGCGTGCTGGCGCGCGGCGTCGAGCGCCTGCCGCGCGGTGATCAGCTTGTCGTGGTCCTTGCGCCAGGCCGGCTTGTCGAACTTCGCGGCCTGCAGCGCCAACTCCTTCTTCATCGCCGCGGCGAGGACCTGCACGGCTTCGGGGCCGGCGGCCATCGCCTCGCCCCAGAGGTCGGTGCGCGCCTTGGGATTGCGGTCGGAAAGCGCGGCGGCGAGGCGGCTGCGCTGCTGCGTCGCCAGCTTCTGGATCTCGACCGATCGCGCCGACGTGAAGCCGTCCTTGGCCACCGTGTAGCCGCCCGGCTCGAGCGGCTCGCCGCGGCCGCGCGCGATCACGCGGTCGGCGCCGTCCTTCAGCCCGGGATCGGCCTTCAGCGCCTTGAGCAGCAGCGCCTCGGCCGCCGTCGGAGTCGCCTTCTTGTAGAGCAACGCCGCCGCGCCGAGCGCCGCGTCGCCGCGCGCCTTCAGCTGCTCAGCGAGCGCGCTGACGCCCTCCGGCGCGACGTCGTGCCAGCCGACGTGGCGGCCATCGGCGGCGAGCACGAGCTTCGGCCCGTCGACCGCCTGCACGGCGGCCTTGCCGCCGGCGGCGAGGACCGTCTCGAGCTTGGCGCCGCCGCGCAGCGCTGCGTCGACGGCTTCGTGCCAGGCCGCGAACAGCGACGCCTCCTCGGCGCGCGCGAACAGGCGGCCAGCGAAGGCCGCGTCCCGCGTGCGCACCGCGTCGGCCGCCGCGCGCAGACGGTCGGCGGAGCGCACGAAGTCGCCGGCCTCTTCCGCCTTGCGCACCTCGTCCAGCAGCCC
>JBEITC010000014.1:0-23197 GCA_040375075.1 Planctomycetota bacterium
CGAGCGCGTCGGCGAGGAGCGCGCGCGGCAGCGGGCAGCGCAGCTTCTGCACGACCTTGTCGTGCCGACGTTTGACCTCGAGGAACACCGGCGCGTCGGGCGAATCGGCGTAGGCGCGGACCCGCAGCTTGTAGCGCTGCGCCACGCCGTCGACGGTCTCGCGGTACAGCGAGCGGCGGGCATCGTCGAGGTAGAGGCTGACGACCGGGTAGCTGTGCGTCGGCGAGTTCGCGCCGTGCGGGTCCGGCGCGACGAACGGCTGCACGGCGCGGAGCGCCTGCTGTGCCGTGGCCTCGGGCACGACGAACTTGCACTCGTGACGGTTGCGGTAGCTCACGGTCAGGTCGTCGCGTCGCGCCAACGACGCGCGGGCGTGGGGTTGCCGCGCCAGCGCCCGCCGACGTTCGTGCCCGTCGTGCCTCGGCGCCGCAGCCTCGCCGGGACGTGGATCGCTGCGCCGGTGGCGGCGGTCGGCGCGGCGGCGCTGGCGAAGACGGCGGCGAGCGCGTGGCGCATCATGGGGAGTGACGAGGGCGCAGGAACGACCGCGCGAACGCTGCGGTCGCGACGGCCGCGCCGCGTGGAAGGGTGCGCGGATCGTCGCGGCAACGAAGCCCGTCGCGCAATCCCCACGCGCACTTCGTGCATTTCTCGCGCGCGCGACCGTTGCTGCGTCGCGTGCGGGACCGGCGTCGGCGCCGGTGCGACGCCATCGACGCTTCCCTGCCGCCGTCCGTCCCGGCATCCTGGCGGCATGGCGGTGGCGATGCGCGCGGGCTTCCTGGTGTTGTTCCTCGGCGCGTGCGCCGGCCTGCGGCCGTCGGCGCCCGACCAGCTGCCGGCGGTCGCCTTCGACGTCCTGCCGTTCGTCGAGCGCCAACTGCGCGAGCAGGGCATCCCCGGCGCGGCCATCGCCGTCGTCGACGTCCGCGGCGGCGCGACGCGCTCGTGGCAGCAAGGCTTCGGGAGTCTGCGGCCCGGCGGCTCGCCGATGCCGCACGACGCGGTCTTCCGCGTGGCCTCGGTCAGCAAGCTGTTCACCGCCGTCGCCGCCATGCGGTTGGTGGAGCGCGGCGAACTCGACCTCGACCGGCCGGTGCGCGACTACGTGCCGGAGTTCGCGCCGGCCAACCCGCACGGCGGCGAGGTGACCGTGCGCCACCTGCTGCAGCACCGGGGCGGCGTGGTGCGCGAATCACCGGTCGGCCACTACTTCGACCCGGGCGAGCCGACGCTGGCGGCGACCGTCGCGAGCCTGCGCGAGACCGAGCTGGTGCACGCGCCCGGAACGGCCTTCAAGTACAGCAATCCCGGCGTCGGCGTCGTCGGCGAGGTCGTTGCCCGGATCCGGCGCCAGTCCTTCGAGCAGGCGGCGCGCGAACTCGTGCTGCAGCCGCTCGGCCTCGCCGACAGCGACTTCGCGCCAGCGTCGCGGCTGCTGGCGCGCGCCGCGGACGGCGTGATGTGGACCTACGACGGTCGCGAGATCCCCACGCCCGGCTTCGCCTTCGGCTTCGGCCCGGCGGCCAACCTGCGCAGCACCGTCGGCGATCTCGCCGCGTTCGCGCGCAGTTGGTTCCCCGACGCGAAGCGCTCCGTGTTGCGCGACGCGACGTTCGAGGCGATGTGGGCGTTGCCGGCCGGCGCCGAGCGCGGCTGCGGCCTCGGCGTCTTCGTGCAGCGCCTCGACGGCCGCCGCATGGTGGGGCACGACGGCGCGGTCTACGGCTTCGCCACGGCGTTGCGCGCCCTGCCCGACGACGGGCTCGCCGTCGCCGTCGTGCTCACCAAGGACTTCGCCAACGAGGTCGCCGAAGCGGTCGCCGAGCGGGCCCTGCGCGCGGCGCTGCTGGCGCGCGATGGCCGCGCGCTGCCGCCGCCCGAGCATCCCGAACCGCTCGGCGTCGAGGCGGCACGGGCGCTCGCGGGCCGGTGGCGCGTCGGCGAACACTGGGTCGAGCTCGAGGAGCGCGGCGGTGACCTGTACTACGACCCGAACATCGGTGTGCGCACGCGCATGCGCCGCGCCCGCGATGGCTCGCTGGTCAGCGACGACCCGATGTCGCTCGGCGGGCGCCGCCTGCGCCAGCGTGCCGACGGCAGCCTCTACGACGGCCAGGAGAACTACGTGCGTGACGATGCGATGCCGCCAGCGCCGCCGGCGGACCTGCTGCCCTTGCTGGGCGAGTACGGTTGGGACCACAACGTGCTGGTCGTCTACGAGGACGGTGGCAGGCTCGGCGTGCTGATCGAGTGGGTCGTGCGCGACCTGCCGGATCGCGTGGGCCCCGACCACTACGTCTTCCCACCCGGCATGTACGGCGGCGACGCGCTGCGCTTCGAACGCGACGCGAGCGGCGCGGTGGTCGCCGCACGCGTCGGCGGCGCGCGCTTCCCGCGTCGTCCGGACGCCGTGCCCGGCGCCTTCCGCATCACGCCGCGCCGGCCGCTCGCCGATGTCCTGGCGGACGCGCGCACCGCCAGTCCGGAGCGGCGGCTGACGGAATCGAGCGGGCCGCGGCCGTACCGGCCGTCCGACCTCGTGCCGCTGCCCGGCCTCGACGCCACGCTGCGCTTCCAACTCGTCTACGCCACCGCCGACAACTTCCTCGGTGCGCCGGTCTACCCGCCGGACGCGCAGGCCAAGCTGCAGCGACCGGCGGCCGAAGCGCTGCTGCGCGTGCACTGGCAGTTGCGGCAGCAGGGCCTCGGGCTGTGGATCTTCGACGCGTACCGGCCATGGTGGGTGACCAAGGCGTTCTGGGACGCGACGCCCGACGACCTGCGCCACTTCGTCGCCGACCCGAAAAACGGCTCGCGCCACAACCGCGGCTGCGCCGTCGACCTCACGCTCTACGACCTCGCGACGGGCGTGCCGGTCGACATGCCGAGCGGCTTCGACGAGTTCACGCCGCGCGCCTACCCCGACTACCCCGGGGGCACCGCACGCCAGCGGCATTGCCGCGAGGTCCTGCGCCGGGCGATGGAAGCCGAGGGCTTCGCCGTCTACGAGCACGAGTGGTGGCACTTCGACTTCCCGGGGTGGCAGGACTACGCGATCGGCAACGAGCCCTTGTGACCGGCGGGTCCGCCGGCGCGCCTCGCGCGGTGGCGCGGGGGGTGTTTGCGCCACCCGCGGCGCCGCTAGACTCGGCGGCCATGCTTCGCATCGCGGTGCTGCGTCTGTGCCTCGCGCTCGTCTGGGCGATGGCTGCGTCGGCGCAGGGGGTGATCGACGCCGATCCGGCGGCGGTGTTCCTCGACCGCTTGCACGTCAAGTTCGCCGAGGGCACCGGTGCAGCGTGGGACGGCCAAGGCTTCGTCTCGCGCTGTGGCGTCGATCTGCGTCCGGTGTCCGCCGCGGTCGCGGGCGCGCGCGTCGAACCGTTGGTGCGCGCCGTCGCCTGGGACGAACTCGATCGCTGGCATCGGCAGGCGTGCGCCGTCATGCCCCCGAAGGACCGACCCGGCCACCTGGGCCTCTGGTTCAAGGTGACCTGCGCGTCCGCGGACGCGGCGCGCGCGGTGCGCGAGCGGCTCGCGCGCGAGCCGTTGGTCGCGCACGTGCACCACGAGCCCCGTTACGCGCTGGCGGCGCACACGCTGCCCGTGCCCGGCGACATCCCGCCGACGACGCCGCTGTTCACCAGCTCGCAGCTGACGCACAACCCGAGCCCGCAGGGCCACGGCGTCCGCGCCACCGCCGACCTGCTGGGCGCGCGCGGCCAGGGCATCCGCTTCGTGATGATCGAGGACACGTTCCTGCTCGGCCACGAAGACGTGTCGCAGCTCGTCGCCGCCAACTTCGTCGGCGCCGTGCCGACGCCGGACCTGGCGTCCTGCCTGCACGGCGTCTCGGGCGCCTCGATGCTGCTCGCCGACCGCAACAGCTACGGGCTGACCGGCATCGCCGACGAAGTCGATGCCCGCTTCGTCGGCGTCTACATGAACGGCGGCTTCGAGAACTCGCTCGCCGTCGCGGCGCAGAACTCGCAGCCTGGCGACGTCGTGTTGATCGTGTTGATCCTCCAGGTGCCGTCGCTCGGCCCTGGCTCGTGGGTGCCCTTCGAGTACTTCCAGTCGGCCTACGACGCGACGGCGACGGCGACGGCGCTCGGCCGCCTCGTCGTGGTCCCGGGCGGCAACGGCAACCTCAGCCTCGACGACCCGGCGCTGCTCGGTCGCTTCGATCGCAACGTCCGCGACTCCGGCGCCATCATGGTGGCCGCGTCCCTGGCCGGCCCGATGGGGCGCATCGGCTTCGCCAACTGGGGGTCGCGGATGGACTGCCACAGCTGGGGCGACGGCGTCGCGTCGTGCGGCTACCCGGGCCTCTTCTACCCGAACAACGACAACCTGCAGGCCTACACCGCGGCGGCAACGGGCACCTCGGCGTCGACGCCCCAGATCGCCGGCGTCGTCTGCGCGCTGCAGGGGTTGGCCCGGCGGCAGCTCGGCCAGCCGCTGACCAACAGCCAGATGCGCTCGCTGCTCTGGACGCACGGCCCGGCGTCGCCGGACGCCATCGGTCGGCGCCCCGACATGGTGGCGATGGCCGCGGCGATCGGCGCCGTCGACGGCTTGCGGCTCAACGCGCCGGACTTCGACCTGCTCGACACCGTGCAGGTGCAGATGTCCGGGACGCCGGGCGGCATCGCCTGCCTGTTCGCATCCCTCGCCACCGGCGACGTCGACCTCGGCTTCAACCGCCGCGTGCACCTGGACCTGAACACGGCCGATGCCACCGGCGCGTTCGCCATGCCGAATGGCACGGCGACCTGGCAGACCTCGGTGCCGAACAACCCGGCGCTGCACGGCACGAGCCTGTACTTCCAGGCCGTCCGCCTCGAGCCGAACGCGACCCTGACGCTGTCGACCAGCTGCCAGGCGACGGTGCGCTGAGCGCGAACCGCGCGCGACCGCTCGCGGCAGGCATTTTTCTGAGGCCCGGGGGCGGCCGGCTGCCTAGTCTCTGCGCTTCCTTTTTCGAGCCTTTCCGTCGACGACGACGTTGCCGCGATGACGCACCCGACCGCTCCGAAGACCGCGAAGCTGACCTTTGGTGATCAGGAGATCGAACTGCCGCTGATGACGGGCAGCGAAGGCGAGGTCGCCATCGACATCCGCCAACTGCGCGCGAAGACCGGCGCCATCACCTACGACCCGGGCCTCGGCAACACCGGCGCCTGCCAGTCGAAGATCACCTTCCTCGACGGCGAGAAGGGCGTGCTGCGCTACGCCGGCTACCCGATCGAGGACCTCGCCAAGAAGAGCAGCTTCGTCGAGGTCATGTGGCTGCTGCTGCACCAGCAGTTGCCGAGCAGCTCGCAGCTGTCGCAGTTCACGCACGACGTGACCTACCACACGATGCTGCACGAGGACCTGAAGGCGCTCTTCCAGAGCCTGCCGAAGGTCGGCCATCCGATGGCCGTGTGCGCGGCGGCGGTCGGCGCGCTGTCGACCTTCTATCGCAAGGAAGGTCCGACGACGCGCGAGCAGAACTGGGTCGACGCGATCCGTCTGCTGGCCAAGATGCCGACGATCGCGGCCTACAGCTACAAGCACAGCATCGGCCAGCCGTTCATGTACCCGCGCAACGACCTCGGGTACGCGGCGAACATGCTGCACATGATGTTCGGCAATCCGTGCGAGCGGTACGAGGTCGACCCGGTCCAGGCCAAGGCGCTGGACCTGCTGTTGATCCTGCACGCCGACCACGAGCAGAACTGCTCGACGAGCACCGTGCGCACCGTCGGCAGCTCGGGCGCGAACCTGTTCGCCAGCGTCTCGGCCGGCATCTCAGCGCTCTGGGGCCCGCTGCACGGCGGCGCCAACCAGGAAGTCATCGAGATGCTGATGTCGATCCGCGACGGCAAGCGCTCGGCGCGCGAGTTCATGGACCTCGCGAAGACCAAGGGCAGCGGCGTGCGCCTGATGGGCTTCGGCCACCGCGTCTACAAGAACTACGACCCGCGCGCGCTGATCCTGAAGCAGGCGTGCTCCGACGTGCTCGGCCAGCTCGGCGCCAAGGACCCGTTGCTCGACATCGCGCTCGAGCTCGAGCAGATCGCGCTCTCGGACAGCTACTTCATCGAGCGCAAGCTGTACCCGAACGTCGACTTCTACTCGGGCATCATCTACAAGGCGCTCGGCATCCCGGTGGACATGTTCACCGTGTTCTTCGCGATCGGTCGCATGCCCGGCTGGATCTCGCAGTGGCTCGAGTACCAGTCCGACGCCGAGGCGCGCATCACGCGCCCGCGCCAGGTCTACATGGGTCCGACCTCGCGCAGCTACACGCCGGCCGACAAGCGCTGACGCGTCGTACGCGGCGCGCCCGAGGCGGCCAGGAACTGGTCGCCAGGGCCGCGCCGGAACCCGCGCGGCGGGGCCGACGGCGCCGACGGGTCGGACGGGGCCGCGTGGAAAAGCGCGGAGCCTGACGATCGTCGGCCCGTAGCGTGCCCGCCATGCTCGCGTCCGCCACGCTGTCCATCGTCCTCGTCGTGCCACAGGCGCCCGATGCCGGTGCCGACGTCGTGCTGGCGCCGGAGCGGTCGGCCCACCGCGTCAGCGCAGCGCTCGGCGACGTCGACGGCGACGGCGCGCCGGACCTCGTGCTCGGTCGCAACGGCGCCCTGGCCGTGCGTCGCGGGCTGCCGGGACCAGGCCCGCGCCGGTTCGGCCAGGAAGCAGCGCTTGCGCAAACGCTCGGCGTCAGTTGCGAGAGCGCCGGCCAGCCGCGCCTCGTCGACGTCGATCGCGACGGCGCGCTCGACCTGCTCGGCATTGACGCGCCGATCGGCGTCAACGAGCGCATCGTGTGGGCGAAGAACGATCGCTCGGGCGCGTTCGCGGCCTGGCAGCCGCTGTGCTTCGCCGGCGGCACGGCGCCGGTGCGCTGGCCGGGACCGCTCGCCGCGGTCGATCTCGGCGACTTCGATGGCGACGGCGCCGTCGACCTGCTGGTCGCCTGCCGTTCGCCATGGCTGCACCGCGGCGGCCCGGACGGCTTCTCGCCGACGGGCGTCCAGCTCGCGGTCGGCGGCGCGTGCGCCGCGGCGTTCGCCGATTGGGATCGCGACGGCGCGCTCGACGTGCTGATGGTGGAGGGGCAGCGCCTCGTGGTGCGCTGCCGCCGCGGCCGCGAACTCGGCGATGCGCAGCCGCTGGCACAGGTGCGCGGCGATGGCGGCCTGGCGCAGATCGCGGTCGGCGATTGGGACGGCGACGGCCGCGTCGACGCGCTGCTCGGGGAGACCGCCCCGGACCAAGGCGCGGCGCCCGTGCCGCAGGATCCGCGCAGCGAGGCAGAACGCGATGAGCAGCGCCGCGCGGCGCAGGACACCCTCGCGGCGATCCATGCGGCGATCGAACGCCTCAACAAGACGCCGCCGCCGCGCGACGACGCGGCGGCCATGGCGCGCCGCGTGGCGTGGCGCGAGCGGCTCGAACTCTGGGCGGCCGGACCAAAGGGCGTGCTCGCGGCTCCGGCTGCGCCCGCGGCCGCGCCGGTGCGCAGCGGCGTGCGCGCCGTGCGCGCGCGCTGACGAGCGGCGTCAGCGCGCAGGCGCGATCACTTCTTCACCGCGCCGGGCGCGACCTTCTTGGTCGGCGCTGCCGGCGTCGGCGCGGGCTTCCATCCCTTCTCCTGTTCGACGATCTGCGGGATCATCTCGCGCAGCTTCTGGGCGCGCGCCAGCGAGTGGGGGTGCGTGCTCAGCCACTCCGGCGTGTCGCTGCCGCCGAGCGCGGCCATGCGCTCCCAGAGCTTCGGCGCCTCGTTGGGGTCGTAGCCGGCGCGGATGGCGTAGCGCAGGCCCTCGATGTCGGCCTCGGACTCGTGGTCGCGGCTGTAGGGCAGCAGCACGCCGACCTGCGCGCCCATGCCGAGCACGGCCATCGTGCCGGCCTTGGCTTCGCTGCTCATCTTGGTCATGTCGAGGCCCGCGGCGGCCGCGGCCATGGAGAACTCGGCGAACGTGCCCTGCGTCATGCGCTTGCCGCCGTGGCGCAGGATCGCGTGCGCGACCTCGTGGCCCATGACGACGGCGAGCCCCGCCTCGTTCTGCGTGACCGGCAGGATGCCGGTGTAGATGGCGATGCGGCCGTTGGGCAGGCAGAAGGCGTTGGGCACGTCGTCGGCCTTGAGCAGTCGCGCTTCCCAGCGGAACTTCGTCTCGCCCGACGCGGCGGCGATCTTCTGCGCCACGCGCTGCACCATGTCGTGCTGCGGGCCCTTGGTGATGGCGCCGCCGGTCTCGGCGGTGGCCTCCTCGTAGGCCTGCAGGCTGAGCGGTTCGAGGTCTTCGTCGCTGTAGATGTTGAGATTGGCGCAGGCGGCGCCGAGCAGCGCCAGCGCCGCCAGGAGGACCGGACGCAGGAGGTTCCGCATGCGGCGGATGGTACGGCTGGCTTCGGGAGCCGCCCAGTCCGCGCCCGTCGGCGCGCAATCCTTGCGCCCGCCGGACCGTTCTTCGATGCTCAGCGGATGCGAACCGATTTGGTGATCGTCGGCGGCGCCCGCACCGCCATGGCGGAGTATTCGGGCACCCCGGGCTTCGGCAAGTTCAAGGACATCACGGCCATCGACCTCGCCGCGCACGCGGCGAAGGCGGCGCTGCAGCGCACCGGCGTCGCGCCGGAGATGGTCGACGAGACCTTCGTAGGCAACGTCACGCAGAGCAGCTCGGACGCCATCTATGGCGCCCGCCACGTCGCGCTGAAGGCCGGCGTGCCGCTCGATAAGCCAGCGCTCACCGTCAACCGCATCTGCGGCTCGGGCATCCAGTCGGTCGTGTCGGCGGCGCAGTCGATCCTCACCGGCGAGTCGCGGCTGTGCCTCGCCGGCGGCATGGAGAACATGAGCCAGGTGCCGCACGTGATCCGCGGCGCCCGCGAGGGCTTCCGCTTCGGCATGGAGCCGAAGATCGAGGACCTGCTGTTCGCGGCCCTCTACGACCCGTTCTGCAAGTTCTTCATGGCGCAGACGGCGGAGAACGTCGCCAAGAAGCTCGGCATCTCGCGCCAGGAGCAGGACGAGTACGCGCTGCGCAGCCACCAGCTCGGCGCCGCCGCGGTCAAGGCCGGCAAGTTCGCCGCCGAGATCGCGCCGCTGACGGTGACGGCGGGCAAGAAGGAGTTCGTCGTCGACAAGGACGACCACATCAAGCCGGAGACGACGCTGGAGGCCCTCGCCGGCCTGCGGCCCGCGTTCGGCAAGGACGGCACGGTCACCGCCGGCAACGCCTCGGGCATCGTCGACGGCGCCGCCATGCTCGTCGTCACGACGGCGCAGCGCGCGCAGGAACTCGGCCTCGTGCCGAAGGCGCGCATCCGCTCGTGGGGCCTCGCCGGCGTGCCGCCGGAGGTCATGGGGCTGGGCCCGGTGCCGGCGATCCAGAACGCCTGCGCGAAGGCCGGCCTCAAGGTCGCCGACCTCGACCTGATCGAGATCAACGAGGCGTTCTCGGCCCAATACCTCGGCTGCGAGAAGGAGCTCGGTCTCGACCGGAACAAGTGCAACGTCAACGGCGGCGCGGTCGCCCTCGGTCACCCGCTCGGCGCGACGGGCTCGCGCCTGCTGCTGACGCTCGTGCGCGAGCTCGAGCAGTCCGGCAAGTCGCTCGGCTGCGCCTCGGCCTGCATCGGCGGCGGCCAGGGCATCGCGATGATCCTGGAGCGCATCTGAGGTCGCCATGCAGACCAAGACGGTGACGTTCCCCGGCCGCGTCCTGTACCTCAGCGAGGACCAGGAGCAGCTCAAGGCGCAGCTCTACGGCCACGAGAAGCTGACGCACGACCCGGCGCGCAAGCTGATCGACAACATCTCGACCGACGAGCTGACGCCGGGCTGGGTCTGCTACTACTACGACGAGACGCTGGCGCGGTACTGCCTCGTCGGCCTGCGCGGCGGCAACATCAAGCAGGACGCGATCAAGAACGGCGGCTTCTCGGTCATCGTCTCCGGCGTCAGCAAGGGCTGCGGCAGCTCGCGCGAGACCGCGCCTTACAGCGAGCTCAAGGCCGGCATCCGGCTCGTGATCGCCAAGAACATCGAGAAGATCTACGGCCAGAACTGCCAGAACATCGGCCTGCTGACCTCGACCGACTTCTCGCTGCTGCCGCGCATCGAGCGCGGCGAGGCGATCCCGATCGAGGAGTTCACCAAGGGCCTCGACCCGATCGCCGCCGAGATCGTCCGCCACGGCGGCCTGTTCGCCTACAACCAGGCGCGCCTGCAGGGCGCGACGGTCCCGCCGTCGGTCGCCACCGCGGCGCGGCCGATGACCCTGTGCGAGAAGATCATCGCCCAGCGCGCCATCGCCGACGCCAAGACCGGTCGCACCGGCATCGCGGCGGTGCAGCCCGGCGACGCGCTGTTCGTGCGCACCGACGTGCGCTTCAGCCACGAGTACGTCACGCCGATGGCCGAGGCGCTGTTCCGCATGGGCCTCGGCGAGGACGCGAAGATCACCGACCCGGCGTCGGTGTTCGCCTTCCGCGACCACCTGACCTTCCTCGACCGCATCATGCCCGAGGCCCACGTGAAGATGGGGCTGAAGGAGCAGGCGGCGTCGCTCGCGACGGTGCAGGAAGCGTTCACCAAGAAGCAGGGAGTGAAGCTCTACGGCGAGGTGCACCGCGACGGCCACCTGGTCGGCAGCGAGGGCATCTGCCACAACATCGTCATCGAGGACATCGCCGAGCCGGGCCAGCTGGTCATCGGCACCGACAGCCACACCTGCATGGCGGGCGCGATCGGCTGCTTCGCCTTCGGCGTCGGCTCGACCGACATGGCGAACAGCTGGTTCACCAAGGACGTGCGCGTCAAGGTGCCGGAGTCGGTGCGCGTGGACCTGCGCGGCGCGATGAAGCCGGGCGTCTGCGCCAAGGACGTCATGCTGCACCTGCTGAGCGACGAGTTCTTCAAGACCGGCGCCGGCATCGGCAAGGTCCTGGAGTTCGGCGGCGCTGGCACGATGGCGATGTCGCTCGACGAGCGCGCGACGCTGACCAACATGGCGGTCGAGGCCGGCGGCTTCACCGGCATCATCGAGGCCGACGAGGTGGTGGTGGAGTACATCGCCAACCAGCGCGGCGCCGATCGCGCGCGCCTGCGCGCGCAGATCGTCAAGGCCGACGCCGGCGCTGCGTACTGCAAGACGTTCGACATCGACCTCGCGCAGGTCGTGCCGACCGTCGCGACGCCCGGCGACCCGCGCAACGGCGTGCCGCTGGCGACGCTGCGCCAGAAGGGCCAGCAGAAGGTGCAGATCGCCTATGGCGGCTCGTGCACCGGCGGCAAGAAGGCGGACATGGACATGTACGCCGAGGTGGTGCGCAAGGCGGTCGACAAGGGCCGCTCGCTGCAGGCCAAGACGTACATCCAGTTCGGCAGCCAGCGCATCCGCGACTACGCCGAGAAGATGGGCTACGTGCAGCTGTTCGAGTCGGCCGGCGTCGAACTGATCGACCCGAGCTGCGGCGCGTGCATCAAGGCCGGCCCTGGCGTGTCGTTCACCGCCGACGAGGTCACGGTGTCGGCGATCAACCGCAACTTCCCCGGCCGCTCGGGCCCGGGGCAGGTCTACCTCGCGAGCCCGTACGTGGTCGTCGCGAGCGCGTTCCTCGGCTACGTCGGCGGCCCTGACGAACTGTGAGCGCGCGCGGCGTGGGGCGGCCGACGCCGCCCCGCGCCGCTCGAGGTGGCGCGCCGTCGCCTCAGCGCCTGGGAAGCCATCGGTCGCTCCTGCCCGGCGTGGCCGCGCCAGCGGCCACCGGGAGCCATCGGAGGGCCCGCGCGACGGCTCGTTCGCGGCGGCTCAGTTGCCGAGCACGCCGTGCACGCCGTTGCTGATGCCGGCGAAGCCGTTCGGCGAGCCGCCGTCGATCACCAGCGCCTGCGACCACAGGCCCAGCCCGCTCAGCGTCGGCGTGTTCGGCATCGCCAGCACGTGCGTGAACGTGCCGCCGACCGGCAGTTCGACCGCGGTCACGTCCGGCCGGACCTCGAGCCCGCAGCCCGGGATGCCGGCCAGCGTCAGGTCGAACGGCAGCCAGACGCCGGGCGCGAACTGCAGGTTGTCGAAGCCGTGCACGACGAGGCCGATCGCGACCGCCGGCGCGCCGGTGAGCGCGAGGCTGTAGTTGCCGCCGAGGACCGGCGTCGAAGCGGGCGCGAAGTCCGGCACGCCGGCGCTGGTCGGGCAGCCCTTGCCGTACTTGCTCGCGATCGCGTTCGTCGGCCCGCTGTAGGTCCACGTCTCGTTGTTGACCGTGCCGGTGACCGTCGGGCCGCTGCCGCCGAAGTAGACCGTCTCGCCGGTGGTCGGCAGGAAGGCCATGTACCCCTCGCTGATCTTGCCCGGGCCGCCCGAACCGACCTGCGTCCAGTCGTTGCCGTCGTACTCCCACGTCTTCTGCTGCACCGTGGCGCTGGCGAAGCCGCCGTACAGCACGACGCGGCCGCGGTAGTCGTCGTAGACCATGCCGGTGCGGTAGCCGGTCAGCGGCGCGTTCGTCGTCGCCTTCAGCGTCCAGTTGGCGCCGTCCCACTCGTACGTCGTGCGGTAGTCGGTGCCGGGCGGCGTGCCGTTGAAGCCGCCGAACATGACGACGACGCCGCGGCCCTTGTCGTAGGCCATCGCCGGCTGCTCGAGTCCCGGCGGCACGGTCGCCGGCGCGGCCTGCGTCCACGTGGTGCCGTCGTACAGCCACGTCTGGTTGCCGCCCGTCAGCGTGCTGCCGCTCTGCACGCCGTACATGACCACCTGGCCGCGGCGTTCGTCGAACGCCATGCCGTAGAAGGCGCGCGCCGTCGGCGACGCGGTCGGGAAGACCTGCTGCCAGTTGACGCCGTCGTACTCCCACGTGTCGTTGGCGTTCGCCGTCGTCGTCGGCGAGCGGCCGCCGAACGTCACGAGCCGCCCGCGGCGGCTGTCGTAGACCATGCGGTGGCCCCAGCGCGCTGGCGGCGTGGTCGCCGGCGTCAGCTGCGTCCAGGTCGCGCCGTTCCAGACCCACGTGTCGTTGAGCACGAGCGTCGTGCCCGACCGCAGGCCGCCGTACATCACGACGCCGCCAGCGGCGGGGTGCCACGCGAGTCCGCCGGCGCGGCGGGCGAGCGTCGTCGGATACGGCGGCGGGTTCTGCAGCGTCCAGGTCTGGGAGGCGAGACGGTCGGCGCCGGCGAGGGCGGCGACCACGGCGAGAGCAGTGATGGGTCGCATCGGAATCGGGTCGTGCTTCGTGGAGCAAAGCGATGATGCGCGCCGCTGGGCCAACGGAAAGCGCGCCGCCACCAACGATTGCAGCCCTGTTACGCGGCGCCGGGCGAAGCGCCCGCTTGCGACGGTCGGCATCGCACGAGGCACGCGGCGAGCAGCGCCGGCAGGCTCGCGGCCAGCAGCCACCACGCCTTGGTCCAGGTCGCCGTCACGCCGCGCAGCGTGCCGGGACCGCCGCGCCATTCGTAGGCGAGCGCCAGGACGGTGAGCGCCACGAGCAGCACGCTCGCGGGGCGCGCTGCTTCCTGGGTGCTCTTCGCCCGCGTTTCGGCGAGCGCCATCATCGCGACCAGCAGGCACGTGCACAGGCAGGTGAAGCCCGCCGACGACTGCCAGCCGGGCGGGCCGACGTGCGCGCCGAACAGGCTCGCGAAGCGCACCGCGATCCACGGCTGCGTGGTCGCGAACGCCGCGACCGCCGCGCTCGCGAGCAGGGCCCGTCGCCAGCGCGCGCCCGCCGGCTGCGGCGGTCGCGGTGGTTGCGGCGTCGGCGCGAAGGCGAGCGCGAACATGTGGTCACGGTAGGCGTCGCCGCCACCGCGCCAAGCCCCGGCGCACGGCGGCGCTTGGGCGCAACGATGGCATCGGCGCTTGCGTTCGCATGCGGTCCGCCGCGGTGGCCGTGCCGATACCGCCGTGCGCCATGTCCGCCACGCCCGACGACGACGACCCCTGGGCCCCGCTGCCAGCGGACCAGCTGTGGCAGCGACCGGGCGAGGAGCACATGTTCGGCAAGCGGCCGGATCGCGTGTCGTCGCGCCGCCAGCCGCGGCCGGAGGACGACGCCGTGCTGCCGCCGACGGCCATGCCCGACGCGTCGTCGAATGGCCCGAAGCCTGCGCCGGCGGTCCCGATGCGCGCCGCGCCGTCGTCCTCGCCGACGACGCCATCGCCCCTGCGGCCGACGCCGCCGCTCGATCCCGCCGCCGCGCAGGCGTTCGCCGCGCTGCAGCGGAAGCTGGCCGCTGCGCCGCCCGGCCAGAGCCTCGTCAGCGAGTCGCTGCGGCGCGACGAACAGGTCGTGCGCCGCAAGCGTGCCGTGCAAGGGCCCGTCGCGCCCGAGCTCGCAGCGCTGCACGTGCAGGGCCGCGATCCCGAGGCCGAGCCTGCGCTCGAGTACGCGCAGGGCGCCAACGGCCGCGATCCGCGCGAGGACGAGGACTGGTACCGCAAGCTGCCGCCCGCCGAGCAGGAGCGGTTGAGCGCGCAATGGGCCAAGGCGCGCGCGCACCGCCTCGACGTCAAGCGCAACCAGCGGCGCATCGGCAACCGCCGATTCGTCGCTGCGGTCGTCATCGCCGCAGCGACCGTGTTCACCGGCACCGGCTTCCTGTGGCACGTCACCATCGGCGCTGGCGTGCTCACCGGCCTGTGGTGGCGGCGCGCTGGCGCCGACCGGTTCCTCGATCCGATCCGCGCGCTCGCGTGCCTCGTCGTCGCGCATGCCGCGGCGCTGCTGCAGACCGGCGATCCCAACCCGATGTTCTGGATGGACGCGGTCCTGATCGTGTCGCTCTCGGCGCTCGTCGGCTTCGACGGCGAGATCAAGCGCACCGGCGGCTTCGACCAGCGCTGAGCGCCGTCGTCCGCGCTCGGTCGCTCACGGCACGACGATGCGCTCTTCGTTCTTCATGCCCGCGCGCAGGAACAGCGGCTGCTTGCTGCGCAGCGCCCCGTTGACGGTGATCTCCAGCTCGTAGGGGCCGCCGGGGATCGCTTCGGCGAGTTCGGCGCGGCCGATGCCGGGGAGCACGTCGATGGCGGTCGCCGCGGCCTGCCCTTGGCGGGTGATCCACTTGCGCGCCACGTGCGGGCCGCCGGCGAAGTGCAGGCTGAGCCGCGCCGTGCCCTGGCGCGCCGGGTCGAAACCCTGGCCAGCGCTGTCGACGATCTCGAGGCCGAGCAGGGCGCCCGGCTCCAGCGGCACGTCCTCGAGGAAGCCGTTGCTGCCGGTGACCTCGAAGGCGCGGCGGAACGGCAGCAGCGGCAGCGGCTCGCCGTTGCCGTCGAGCGCCACGACCTGCAGGCCGTAGGACGCCGGCTCGAGCGCTGGCAGTTGGTACTTGCCGTCCTTGGCCTCGGCCATGCGCGCCCACAGTGCGCGGCCGAGGTGCCAGCCCTCGGCCTTGGCGTCGGCGAGTTGGTAGGCGTCGACGCGAACGCGCGTCAGCGGCTGCAGGCCGGTGTCGTGCACCATCAGCGTGATGCCGGTGGCGACGCCTTGCGGGGCCAAGAACAGGTCGAGCTGCAGCGCCTGCTGCGGCGGCGTCGGCACGATCACGCCGTCCTTGGTCAGCGGCTGCAGGCCGTCGGCTTCGAGCAGCAGCGTGCCGACCGCCGAGGCTTCGAGCGCCAGTTCGGCGCGGCCTTGGGCGCCGTCGCCCTTCCACGTGCCGCGGCTGTTCTGGAAGCGCCAACGGAACGCCGGCACCGGCTGGCGGCTGACGAGGTCGCGCACGTTCAGCACGACGTTGGGTTCGGCGGCGACCTGCGGCGGCGGCAACACGCCGAGATCGGGCTTCGTCGGCGTGGCCGCGGGCGGCGGGTTCGCGGTCGTCGGCGTCGGCGCGGCGATGCGCTCGCCTTGTCGTGCGGGCGCAGGCTCGCCCGGTCCGGCGGTCGCTGGCGCATCCGGATCGACGGGAATGGCTAGCGGCGGACGGTCGGCGAACGCCCAAAAGGCGACGGCGCCGACCAGCAGAGCGACGAACACGAGCGCAGCGGCACGCATGGCGGGCATCGTGCCGACCGGCGCGTCATCCCGCCAGCAGGCCGTGACGCAGCCACAGCCACGCCGCGGCGATCGCCAGCGTGGCGAGCGTGATCGGCACGCCGGTGCGCCAGTGCTCGTTGGCCCAGCTGCGGCTTGCCGGCGCGATGCCGCGCCGCGTCGCCGCTTCGACGACGATGAGGTTGGCGATCGAGCCGACCAGCAGCAGGTTGCCGGCGAGCGTCGTCGCCAGCGCCAGGATCGGGCCCGCGAGCGGATGCGGCGTCGCCGGCAGCAGCAGCATGGTCAGCGGCACGTTGGAGACGACGTTGCTGCCGACGACGCTCGCGGCGAACAGCGTCGCCGGATCGCCGACGTCGACGCCGTGTGCGCGCAGCCACGCGAACGCGGCCGCGGCGTGGCCTGCCGCGGCGAACGCGGCGTTGCAGACGAACAGGCCGGCGAACAGCAGCAGCAGGCCGCCGTCGACCTGGGCGAGCAGCGCACGCGTCGCGGTCGTGCGCGAGACCAGCAGCAGCGCGCCAGCGGCGAGCGCCAGCGCTTCGCGCGGGACGTCCGCGGCGAGCAGGCCAGCGATCAGGGCGGCGAGGACGACGAGCCCCTTGGTCGTCTGCCAGCGCGAGAACGTCGCCCCGCAGTCGGGGCTGCGCGGCACCGCGCGCGCGAAGCGCCCGCGGTAGGCGCGCGCCAGCACGGCCCACACGACGACGAGTCCGAGCGCCGCCGGCACGCCGCCGTCGAGCAGGTAGCCGGCGAATGGCAGCGCCTTGCCCTGCCCGATCAGCATGTTCTGCGGGTTGCCGATCAGCGTCGCCGCCGAGCCGACGTTGGCAGCGCCGCACAGCGCCAGCAGGTAGGGCACGGGATCGAGGCCGCGGCGCGCGCAGACGTCGACCAGCGGCAAGGCGATGGCGACGCAGACGACGTCGTTGGTCAGCACGGCGGCCAGCGCGCCGACGACGGCGACCAGTTCGCCGAGCAGGCGTTCGGGCGACGTCGGCCGCGCTGCCAGTCGCTCGGTGACGCGCGCGTAGAAGCCGCTGCGGTGGAACTGCGCCGAGACCAGCATCATGCCGAACAGCAGGCCGAGCGTGCCGAAGTCGATCGCGCGCCAGGCCGCGTCGCTGGCGATGGTTCCCGTCGCCAGCAGCGCGGCGGCGCCGACGACGCATGCGCCGGTGCGGTCGAGCGCGAGCCCCGGCGCGCGGCCGAGGATCATCACGGCGTAGACCGCGGCGAAGACGACGAGCGGAAGGTCCAAGGCCGGCGACGCTACGGCGCGCGGCGCGACGGCGGAAGCGCGCGGCGCGTCGTGGGAGCCTGACGAACGTCTCCGCCGCAGGGTCTCAGCGGCCTGCTTCCTGCCACGTCGATGCGTAGACGTCGACGACCCAGGCCGGGAACTCCATTCGGCCGTGGTAGGGGGCGTAGCGGTCGAGCACTTCGTCCATCGCGCCGGTCGCCGACCACGCGACGTGGCCGTACGGCACGAATGCGAGTTGCGCGCGCGCCGCGGCGAGGTCGCCGCTGTCGTGCAGCGCGAGGATCGCGCTGGCGAGGCCGGTGCGGTCGACGCCGGCGCGGCAGTGCAGCAGCAGCGGCCGTTCGGCGGTCGCGGCGACGTCCCACAGCGTCAGCAGCGTCGCCGGCGCCGGCCGTTGCGTCGCCGACATCGGCACGCGCACGAACGCCGCACCGGCGGCGAGCGCTGCCCGCGCCGACGGCGCTGACTCCGGGCCATCGCCGCGCAGGCAGACGACGGTGCGGATGCCGTGCGCGGCGATCCGGCGCGCGGTCGCTTCCTCGCCGGTCTGCGGGGCGCGGAACACGCCGTTGGCTTCCTGGCGGAAGCCGGTGCACGCCGCAGCGAGCGCGGCGAACGCGGCGACGGAGGCAAGGCGCATGCGCGCAGCGTACGCGCCGCTCGCTCGGCGCGCAGCGATCGGATATCGCAGGCGCATGGTCGCGACGATCCGCATCCACCACACCGGCGGCCCCGAGGTCCTGGCGCTCGACGACGTCGAACTGCCGCCGCCGGCGCGCGGCGAGGCGCGCGTCGCGCACACGGCGATCGGCGTCAACTTCATCGACTGCTACCACCGCAGCGGCCTCTATCCGCTCCCAGGACTGCCACACAGCCTCGGCAGCGAGGCCGTCGGCCGCGTCGAAGCGCTCGGCGAGGGCGTGCACGGGCTCGCGGTCGGCGACCGCGTCGCGTACGCGGGCGGCGTCGTTCCCGGCAGCTATGCCGCGGCGCGCAACGTGCCGGCGTGGCGGCTCGTGCCCGTGCCGGCCGCCGTCGACGACGTGTCCATGGCGGCGAGCCTGCTGAAGGGCATGACCGCGGAGTTCCTGGTCCGCCGCGTGTTCAAGGTCGGGCCCGGCCATCGCGTGCTCGTGCACGCCGCCGCCGGCGGTGTCGGCACGCTGTTGAGCCAGTGGCTGCGCCACGTCGGCGCCACCGTCGTCGGCGTCGTCTCGACCGCGGCGAAGGCCGACGTGGCGTACGCCGCCGGCTGCCACCACGTCGTCGTGCGCGCCTCCGACGACGTCGCCGACGCGGTGGCGCGCTTCACGCAGGGCCGCGGCGTCGACGTCTGCTACGACTCGGTCGGCAAGGACACGCTGCGCGAGTCGCTGCGCTGCCTGCGCAAGCGCGGCCTGCTGGTCTCGTTCGGCAACTCCTCGGGGCGACCGGATCCGGTCGCGCTGGCGGAGCTGCAGGAGGGCTCGTTCTTCCTGACGCGGCCGACGCTGAACGACTACACCAGCACGCGCAACGAGCTGCTGCACGCCGCCGAGGTGTTCGGCAAGCTGCTCGCCGGCGGCGTGCTGCGGCCGCTGCTGCACGGCACGTTCCCGTTGGCCGAAGCTGCGGCGGCGCACCGGCTGCTGGAGTCGCGGGCCACGACGGGCGCGCTGGTGCTGCTGCCCTGACGGTGCGCGGCCGCGCGCGGAGCGCCTGCGTCAGGTCCGCCGCGTCGGCTCTCAGCCCTTCGGCTTCTTCGCCTTCTGCTCGAACGGGTGCGCGAACGGCTGCGGCGCTACGCCGTGGACGAGCGTGCACTGGCCCTGCTCGAGGTCGTCGCCGACGGCGGCGACCAGCGAACGCAGGCGATCCATCTGCCACAGGCCGGTCAGCAGCCGCAGGCCCTTCACCTGCGTCATCAGCTGCTCGCATTGCAGCGCGGCTACGCGGCGCTGGCTCGGGTCTTGCAGCGCCGCGGCGTGGTGGCACAGCGCGAGCATCGACACGAGGTGCTCGATCGTCTTGCCGAGCCGCTGCAGCGGGATCTGCGCGCGCGTCAGTTCGAGCTGGAAGTGCAGGTTGATGCCGAGGTAGGCCCAGCGCAGCCAGCGCAGGCGCGTCTCGGCGAAGCGCGCGTAGCCGCGCAGTTCCTTCGGCAGCAGTTGGTAACGCGGCAGCATGCCGGCCGGCAGCAGGCGCAACGGCAGCGTCAGGAGCTCGAGCACGAGGTTCCAGACGATCCACAGCGCCAGCAGCCAGAACGAGCCGTTGGTCAGCAGGCGCGTCGTCGCCTGCCAGACCTTGCCGGGCTGCGCGAGGACCGTCGCCGGCGTGATGCGCAGCAGCCGCTGGTCGGGCGGCAGCGGCTTGCCGTCCTTGCCGACGTTGATCGACTGCAGCACGCCGAGCATGCCGGCCATGTAGCGCGACGTGAACCCGTCGGTCACGTCCTTGACCATGCCCATCAGGATCAGGTCGTCCTCGCCTTCGACGACGCCGAAGACGTGCATGTTGTGGCGCGCCTGGTGCACGCGCGAACTGCTGTCGAACGAGCGGCCGCCGAGCACGCGCTCGCAGGCGATCTGCGACTGCAGCGCGGTGGTCGCCGCCGCCGACTTGGTGAGGTCGCGCAGGCCCGCGAGGTCGAAGCCGTCGGCGTCCTGCTGCAGCGACAGGTGGCTGAGCGCGCGCGACTGCAGCGCGCCGCCGACCATGCGACCGAGGTGCTGGCGCGGCAGTTCGTGCTTGCTGACCTGGCCGCCGACGCCTTCGCGCGACCGGGCGTAGGCGAGCGCGTCGACCGCGAACATGCGCTGGTAGCCCGCCGCCATCGCCGCCAGCATGCAGCGGCCCATGCGCAGGCAGTAGAACAGCACTTCGACGCCGTCGGCCTGGATCTGCTCGCTCGCGAGCAGCGGGTAGCCGTGGAAGTGCAGCCGCGCGTTGTGGTTGGCGGTGAAGGCGCCGGTGTCCGACGAGCGGCACCAGAACTCGTAGCCCTTGCCGTCCTCGGCGCGCACGTCCTGCTCGGGCAGGCGCGTGACGAACAGGCCGACCTGCTTCCCGTCCTGGCCGACGCGCGCGACGATGCCGACGAGGCCGCCGTGGGTCGCGTTGGTGATCCACAGCTTGTTGCGGTCGCCGTGCGCGAACAGGCGGAAGCCGCCGGTCGCCGGATCCGGCTCGACGTAGGCGCGCACCTTCTTGGCGTTGACGCCGATGCCGACCTCCGTGAGGCCGAACGCCATCAGCTCGCCCTGCGCGACGAGCGGCAGGAACAGGCGCTTCTGCGCCTCGGTGCCGTACGCCAGCAGCGAGCCGGCGCCGATGGTCAGCTCGCCCGAGATCTCGACCGCCAGCGGGCCGAGGCCGTTGGCGGCCATGTCCTCCTCGACGAGCGCGAGCTCGACGTACTTGCCGTCGAGGCCGCCGAACTCGCCGGGGACCGTGAAGCCGTAGCCCTTCTCCGCCGCGACCGCCTGCCGCAGCGCCGCCGACAGCTTGCCGTCGGCGGTGAACGCCTCGCCGCGTTGCAGCGAGGCGAGCGCGGCGGCGACGACCGGCGCGCCGCGCTCGCCGGCCTTGCTGGCGGCGATGGCGCCGCTCTGCAGTTCGCCGGCCGACGGCGCTGGGCCATAGACCAGCCGCTCGACGAGGCCCTTCTTGTTGCGGCCGAGGCGCTCGGCCGCCTGCTTGGCGGCGGCATCGAGCGCGCCGACGTCGCGGGCCGAGTCGGCATCGCCGGCGGCGGCCAGGGCCTTCGCGGCGGTCGACTCGGCGGGGGAGGGGGCGTTGGTTTGGGTCGTCGTCACGGCGGCTTGGGGGGCGGGCATGGTGCCCGCTTGGCGACGCAGAAGAAATGTCCTACACGCGGCGCTTTCCGCGCAGCGTTCGCCGCGCCCGCGGGGCCGGATGCCGCTGGCGTCGCCTTCCTGGGGCAGCTAGCGTCTTCGCCCCGCTTTCCCCAACGACTACCGCCAGCCCCGCGAGAACCGAGACATACCCATGAGCGAAGTGACGACGATCCAGGTCGGGCAGATGGTGCCCGAGTTCGAGATGGAGACCTACCTGCCGACGAAGAAGGACTTCGGCAAGTTCAGCCTCGCCGAGGCCAAGAAGGCCGGCAAGTGGACGGTCCTGGTCTTCTACCCGGCCGACTTCACGTTCGTCTGCGCCACCGAGTTCGCGGCGCTCGCCGACCAGTACGCGCACCTGCAGAAGCTGGGCTGCGAGGTCCTGACGGTCAGCACCGACACCAAGTACACGCACCTCGCCTGGCAGCAGCACGAGGGCGAGCTGCAGAACGTGACCTACCCGATGGCCGCCGACCGCACCGGCGCCGTCGCCAAGCTGTTCGGCGTGCTGATGGGCAACGGCCTCGCGCTGCGCGGCACGTTCATCATCGGCCCGGACGGCAAGCTGCACGGCAGCGAGGTCAACTTCCTCAACGTCGGCCGCAACATGGAGGAACTGACCCGCAAGGTGGCGGCGTTCATCCACTTCAGCAAGCTGCCCGAGGAGGCCTGCCCGGCCAACTGGAAGAAGCCCGGCGACAAGTCGCTGAAGCCGAACGCCGCGATGGTCGGCAACGTGCACAAGGCGATGCAGGGTTGATCCCTGCGCGGGGGCGGGGTTGATCCCTGCGCGGAAGCGGGGTTGATCCCTGCGCGGGAGCGGCGCTGAACCGCTCCCGACTCCGCACTGCTCCGTAGCCGGGCCCGTCGCTGCCGCGCGCAGTGGCGGGCCCGTGCACTTTCGGGACGCCCCGGAGGCGCGGCGCCGCGATGGCTTCGCTATCGTGCCGCCCCATGGTCATGCGCCTACTCTCCGTCCTCGCCGCTGCGACGCTGGTCGTCACCGCGGCTACCGCCCAGGTCGCCAAGGGCTCGCCCGCGCCGGCGATCCCGTTCGTCAAGACGTGGAACGACGCGCCTGCGAGCTTCGACGAGTTCGCCGGCAAGGTCGTCATCCTGAAGTTCTCCGAAACCTGGTGAGGCCCCTGCAAGGCGGCCGTCCCGTCCAACAACGAACTTCACGCGAAGTTCGCGGACCGGGGGCTGCTGCTCATCGGCGTGTCCGGTGAGGAAGAGAGCAAGATCCAGGACGTCTTCGTCACGCAGCTCGGCGCGAAGTACCCGTTGGTGCAGGTCGACAAGCAGTCGATCGCGCCCTACGGCATCCGCTTCTATCCGAGCGTCTACGTGATCGACCCGGACGGCAACGTGTTCAGCGTGCCCGACGACCGCATGCCCAGCGAAGCGACGATCGAGTCGCTGCTGGCCCGCGTGTCGCTGAGCCCGAAGATGCCGGCCGACAAGCAGTACGACCCGCTGCGCGCGCTGTGGAAGAAGGGCGAGTACGCCAAGGTCCGCGACTTCCTCGACAAGTCGCTGGCGGCGCCGGGCATCGACCCGGCGGCCAAGACGGTCTACGAGGAGCAGCGCGCCGACCTCGACAAGAAGGCCGTCGCCGCCGAGAAGCGCGTCGGCACGCTCGGCGCAGGCCCTGACTTCGCTGGCGCGCAGGACCAACTCGAGCGCATGGAGAAGCAGTGGCGCGGCATGCCGCCGGCCGCCGCGGCGCAGAAGGAACTGCAGCGCTTCGCCGCCGATCCGGCGATCAAGAAGGAGCTGCAGGCCGGCAAGGCGCTGCAGAAGGTGATGGGCCAGTTCGACAGCTCGCGCGTCGCGCAGCGCAAGAAGCTCATCGAGGCGCTCGAGCAGTTCGCCAAGAAGTACGACGGCACGGAAGCCGGCAAGCAGGCCGTGGCGGACATCGCCCGCCTGAAGGAACGGTGACCGGCGCGCCGCGCCTGCTGGTGGCGCGGCGCGGCGGACTCGGCGACGCGTTACTCGCAGCGCCGCTGCTGCGCGCGCTCCGGCGCGCGCACCCTGACGCCAAGCTGGCGTTCGCCGGCGTCGGCGAACA